>JAQGII010000163.1 GCA_028291305.1 Caulobacteraceae bacterium | reverse complement strand
GTCACGACCGGGGCGGTGCTGCATGGCGACCCGAACCGGCTGCTGGCCTTCGGCCCGGCCGAGCATCCGGTGGCGCTGCAGATCGGCGGGTCGGAGCCGGCCGATTGCGCCGCCGCCGCGCGGATCGGCGAGGCCTTCGGCTACGACGAGATCAACCTCAATGTCGGCTGTCCCTCCGACCGGGTGCAGAGCGGCCGGTTCGGCGCCTGCCTGATGCGCGAGCCCGAACGGGTGGCGGAGTGTATGGCGGCGATGATCCAGGCGGTGCGCATCCCCGCCACCGTCAAATGCCGCATCGGGGTGGACGAACAGGACCCGGAGGAGAGCCTGTTCCGGTTGGCGGACCTGTGCGGCTCGGCGGGGGTCAAGGTGTTCGTGGTGCATGCCCGCAAGGCCTGGCTCGACGGCCTCAGTCCCAAGGAGAACCGGGACGTCCCGCCGCTGGACTACGCACTTGTGCACCGCCTCAAGGCGCAGCGACCCGGTCTGACGGTCGTCCTCAACGGCGGGCTGACCTCGCTGGACCAAGCCAGGGCGCACATCGACCAGGGTCTCGACGGGGCCATGCTCGGCCGCGCCGCCTACCATGAGCCGGCGATCCTCGGGGCGGCGGACCGGCTGTTGTTCGATCCCAGCGCGCCGGTCCTGACGCCGCAGGCCGCCGTCCTGGCCTATCGCCCCTACGTGCAGGCGGAGCTGGCGCGCGGCGTGCACCTGTACGCCATCGCCCGCCACATGCTCGGCCTGTTCCACGGCCGCCCCGGCGCCCGCACCTGGCGGCGGATCCTGACGGTGGAGGGGGTCAAGGCCGGCTCCGGCATCGAGGTGATCGACCGCGCGCTGGACACCGTGCTCGAGCATGGCGAACGGGCGGCCCGGGCGGAACCTGCGGAGGCGTCGGCGATTTAGGGAAGGGTGCGGGGGCGCAGCCGGAGCACGCCCATGAAGACCCATTCCCTCGCCCTTGCCCTCGGCGGCGCCCTGGCGGCGGCCGCGGCGGCGATGCCCGCGCAGGCCCAGGTGATCGTCGGCGTCCACGCCAGCACGGCGGGTTTCGGGCCCGATGCGCAACTCAAGCTCAACGACAACCTGACCGTCCGCGGCGCCGGCGACTGGCTGAATTTCAGCTACGGCCGCACCTACGACAACGTCCATTACGACGGCCGGCTGAAGCTGGCGACCGCGGGGGCCTTCCTCGACTACCACCCGTGGGCAAGCGCCTTCCTGGTGTCGGCGGGCGCCTATTTCGGCGATCGCCGGGTCGACATCTCCGCCCGCCCCTCTGGTACGGTCACGCTCGGCGGCCAGACCTTCACGGCGGCCCAGGCCGGGCGCCTGGACGGCAAGATCAAGATGGCCAGCGCGGCCCCGTTCGCGGGCTTCGGTTTCGACAACAGCACCGACCCCGACCACATGGGGCTGGGTTTCAAGGCGCTGCTCGGCGTGGCGTTCGGCGGCAAGCCTTCGGTGAGCCTGGCCTCGACCGGCGGCTCCCTCAGCGGCACGCCGGCGCTGCAAAGCGCCCTGGCGCAGGAACAGGCCAACATCGCCAACAAGGGGGGCGTGCTGCAGTACTATCCCGTGGCGTCGCTGGGCCTGACCTATCGGTTCTAGAGCGCGGGCCTCAGGGCTGCAGGATCAGGGTGTTCCGCGTCGCCTCGAACCGCGACAGCCGGCCCAGGTAGCTCATGCCCAGCAGGGACGAGGCCAGCCCGTGGCCCACCACCACCGCATCGACGTCCTGCATGCGGGCGCCCGCGACCGACAGGCTCGCCAGCCGCACGCGCGCGGCCAGGCCGTCGCCATTGGCGGTGTGCACGGGGGTGTCGTAGACCAGGCGGGCGGGGTCCAGGCCCAGGCGCGCGGCGTCGGCGGCGGTGAGGGCGACGCTGGAGGCGCCGGTGTCCACCAGGAACCGCACCCGCGACCCGTTGACCAGTCCCTCGGCCCAGAAGTGGCCGTCCGCGGCCTTGGCCAGGGACGCGGCCTCGACCGGATCGGAGACCTGGGAGCCGCGCAAAGGCGCCACCCCCGCCGGACTGGGCGCCGGGGCGACGCTGATCAGGGCTCCGGCCGCACCAGCAGCCGAAAGCGCTCCGACCGCAGTGATCACTGCGAACCTGAGCATGGAAGACATCACCATCGGATTTGGGCCGTATGCTCGACCCTGACGCGCCACTGTACGGGTCCAAGGGTTTGCAACGGGTGAACGCGGCTGGTCGCCGCCGCTGCATCCAAAGCCCGGCGCCCGCGCCTCTAGCCTGATGCCGGGATGGATTCGGCTGGAGGCGACCCACTCCGTCCACCCCGGTCCCGGCCGGGCGACACCGCCCTTGCCGCGGTCAGCCCCGCGCCCTATCCAGCGACGAGGCTAGATTCCGCGGAGCATCGATGAGCGCGCTTCCCTTTGATGACATCCGCGCGCTGATCGCCGACGCGCCGCCGATGGGGGCGCCGAAGATCAGCCCCCGCCCCGCGCTGGGCCGGTTGGGCGAGATCGCCGCCTGGATGTCCTGCTGGCGCGCCGCGGCGGGGCCGCCGCGCGTCCACCGTCCGATCCTCGCCCTCTATGCCGGAAGCAACGGCGTGGCCGCCAAGAGCGCCGTCGCCGGCTCGCCGGACCGGGTGCGCGAGCGGCTGGAGGGGGTGGCGGCCGGCGGCGCGGCGGTCAATGCGATGGCGCAGGGGCAGGGCGCCGGGCTTGAGGCCTTCGACCTGGCCATCGACCGCCCGACGCCCGACATCACCACCACGCCGGCGATGAGCGAGCGGGAATGCGCCGCCACCATGGCGTTCGGCATGGAGGCGCTGGCCAAGCAGCCGGACCTGCTGCTGCTGGGCGACATCAGCGCCGGCGGCGGCATCGCGGCCGCGGCCATCGCCCTGGCCCTGTTCGGCGGCGACGCGGCCGAATGGACCGAGGCGGACGAGGACCTGGTGGCCCAGGCCGCCGCCCGCTGCCTGACCTCTATGGGCCGCTCCAACGATCCGCTGGAGGTGCTGCGCCAGCTGGGGGGGCGGGAGATCGCGGCCCTGGCCGGCGCCATCCTGGCCGCGCGCACCCAGGGCGTGCCGGTGATCCTGGGCGGCTACTCCGCCGCCGTTGCCGCGGCGGTCCTGCAACGGATCGACCCCCGCGCCGTCGAGCATGTGCTGGCCGGCGACGCCTCGGGCTCGGCCGGCTACCGGGCGGTGATCGAGGAGATGGGGCTGGAGCCCCTCACGCGCCTGGGGATTTCCGACGGCGAAGGCGCCGGCGCCGTAGCGGCGCTGTCGGTGGTCAAGCTGGCCTGCGACGCCGCCTAGCCTACCGCTCCAATACTCTGAAAATGAAGGGGTATTGGTCGTCCGGTCCGGCCGGATGCGCCTCGCGCCGGACCTCGCGCCAGGCGCTCTCGTCGAAGGCGGGGAAGGCGACGTCGCCGTCCACCTCGGCCTGCACCTCGGTGATGTAGAGCCGCTTGGCCTTGGGCCACGCCTCCTCGAAGATGGCCGCGCCGCCGATCACACAGACCTCCTCGGCGCCGTCGTCGGCGGCATGCTCGCGGGCGATCTGCAGGGCGTCGCCGAAACTTTCGCAGACCAGCGCCTGCTCGGGCTCGAACGAGCCGTCGCGCGACAGCACGATGTTCAGCCGGCCGGGCAGGGGCTTGCGGGGCAGGGAGTCCCAGGTCTTGCGCCCCATGATCACCGGCTTGAACAGGGTGGTGGCCTTGAACAGGGCGAGGTCCGACTTCAGGCGCCAGGGAAGGCCGCCGTTCTTGCCGATCACACCATTGCGGGCGCGGGCGAGGACCAGGGCTAGGACGGGCAGGGACACGGATGTTCCAGTTCGCTTAAGCAGCTTTATCTAGCCAGCTCAGCCACTTGCGCTGGATAGCTTCATCGATGTCGATGTCGAAGCGCCGGCAGTATAGCAGCACCTGGCAGAGCAGATCGGCTGCTTCGTCCGCGCGGGCGGCGGTCAGTTCCGCCTCGCCTGCGCCCCTGGTGCGTCCGCGGCCGGTGAGCTTCAGATGGGCCTGCACCAGCTCGCCCAGTTCTTCCTGGATCTTGAGCAGGTACCAGTCGTCGTTGCGCTGGATGCCGCAGCGTTCGGCATAGAGGTCGCAGACCTGCTCGACCGGATCGGTCAGCGTCCTGAAGCCG
>JAQGII010000034.1 GCA_028291305.1 Caulobacteraceae bacterium | reverse complement strand
AGTCCACAACTGCCCGTTAACGGCGAGGTCTGGATTATTAATGAAAACGCCGGGCAGAAGATATTCTGTATGGCCAATTGCGTTCCAAAAAAACCGAATCAATAGAGGATCGTGAAAATAGATACTGAGCGGGAGGATCGTAAAAATAGGGCCCACAATGAGAGTAGAGATAAGCGCTTGAAGGGTAAGTGCGGGGAATATTCGTAGTACTCTCAATCCAAGAAAGGAAAATATTGTTCGACAGCGCTCCCAGCTTCCGGCAACCAAAAATCCGCTCAACGAAAAGAACATCGGCACGAGCAGAAGGAGCGGACGACCAAGCGGATGCTCGAGCATCTTGACCTGGGTTGCCGCGCCGTAGCTGGTCATTACGGTGTGGACGCCGATGATGGTCATCGCCAACAGGACGCGCATGTAGTCGAAACCAGAGGAACGTCCGCTGGTGAGTTCCATCCGATCAAGGAAGGTTGTGGCCAGCACCCGACGCCACGTCATCTCGCGCACCTCTCGTGTACCAGATCTGTGATGGCGCCGGCTTCGCGCACCTGAGCGGCTACCGCTTCCGGTTGTAAATGCGCCGTTTTTACCTGCGTTCCCGGCTTCTACACAAAAATTGGGCGAAAATCCAAATACTGATCAGTAAGTCGCACTACAGTTGGCAAGCTTCGCTGTACATCCAAGCTTAGCCATAACATCGCCCCCCGCCTATAGATCAACCAGTCTAAATAATTGCAAAGACTGTACTATTGTCGTCATTATATCGGACGATATGGCGATCTATCGTGGCGCTATCGCGTGAAATTAATTTCCAAATCGAAATCCCGCGGGCGAAATCTGCCTTTCCCACGCTCCACTTGACGATAAATTTGCAACCTTGGGTTTGCGCCGAACTGGTCAGCCCCAGGCTAGTCCTGACCGGGCTTGTGACCGGGTCAACACAACGGAGCAGCCAAACCAGCAGCGCCGACAGCAGCGGGCGCCGCGCCTCCTTCCCCCTCAGTGCTTGTCACCGATAGGGCTATTGCAGCGCTCCATGAAGGCTTGCAGAGCCTCGTCGGGAGCCAGCGCGTGATCCTCGATCGCTACCTCGACGGCTTCGAAGCCAATCTCACCGCCAGGAAGTGGGCGATCCTTGCGAAGTGCTCGCCCGCCTCCGCCCAGCGCGACATCGCGGATCTGGGCGACAAAGGCGTCCTTCAGCGCAACCCTGGCGGCAGCAAGAACACCCGCTACGCTCTGGTCGAACGGTTCGCGGGCTAGCTCCAGGCATTTCCGGGGCCTCCCCGCAGGGAGGCCCCGCCGGATCATTTGGCCGGATCGAAGCCGGGCTTCCAGTTGAAGCCGTCCTTCGCAGCTTCGATGCGCCCGATCCCCGGGAAGGGGAAGTGAGGCGCAAACACCAGCTCGTGGTCCCGGGCCAGGCGCGTGAGCGTCGCGCGGCGGCTCGCGGCCCCGACCGTCTTGTCGTTGTCGAATCCCATCGTCCAGTCCGGCCGCTCCAGGGAGACGATCGCACTGTGGGCGGTGTCGCCGATGTCCGTCAGCTTGCGGCCCTGCGAGACGATCTCGTAGCCCACATGGCCGGGCGTATGCCCGTCGATGGCGATGGGGGTGATTCCGGGAAGGACCGGCTGGCCCGGCTCGAAGGTCTTGACCTGGGGCGATATGGCCAACACCAGGTCCTTGGACCTGGCCTGCGACTGCATCCAGGCCCATTCCTTTACGGACATGCGGATGGTCGCCTTGGGGAAGGCGGGCTTTCCATCCGCGCCGACGAGGCCGCCGACGTGATCGCCGTGGCTATGCGTGATCAGGATGTCCGTCACCTCGGCCGGCGTGACGCCGGCCTGGGCGAGGCTGGCCACCAGGACTCCGTGGGCGGCCGGCCCCAAGCCGGTGTCGAGCAGGACCAGATGACCCGGCGTTTTCACCAGAAGGGCGTCGATGCTCATGGCGATCGAGTCGGTCGGAGCGCCCGCCTCGGCCAACACCTGGGCGACCGCGGCGGCCCCGGCGTTCAGGCCGAAAATCTTGGCGTCGTTCGGCGGCGAGAAGTTCGCATCGCGCAGGGCGGTGAGCTCAAAAGCGCCCAGCCGGAAGTGCTGCGCCGCCGCCGCCGCCGGCGCCTGGGCCGCAGCCGATTGCGCTCCCGCCAGAGCAAACAGGGCCGCCGCGGCGGCGGCCAGAGGGTTCAACGACATCCATGCTCTCCCAAAACGCGGTTGCGACGAGACCATTCCGCGGCAATCTCTGCCGTTTACGGCGCCTTCGCCCATCTCGGCAATCCATCGGCGCCCGGTCGCGACCGGGCGCGCTCTTGACTCGACGCGGGCGCGGGTTCGAGTTGAGCGGACTGTTCGAGTCCTGGATGGCCGATCGGATGGATCGGGGGAGGAATTCCTCGCTTCTCGATTGGCGTCTGCAACGACGTCAGTCGAACATATGATCTAGGGACCCCGTAGACATGAAGCCGATCAATATTTTACTCGGTATGGCCTGTACGTGTGGTGTATTTGCTGCGTGTCCGGCCATGTCTGCGACGGGCCCGTTGAGTTTGTATTACAACAACGTGCGCGAGTATCATCATGACAACGGGGAGGTTCACCGGTTCTACCTGGAACCCGATCATACGTTCGCGATGATGGTGGGCGACAAGGCAATCGCCCGCGGGACGTGGACCTATGCTGCGGCCGGCGACGAGCTTTGCACGACCATCACCACGCCCAATCCGCCGCCGCCGCCGCCGGGCCTGGCTCCCGGCGCGCCTCGCTGCCAGACGGCGCATACCGGCTTCAAGCCCGGGGTGTGGTGGGAGGAAGTGATGGCCAACGGGCTCAAGGAGCGCCAGGTCTTCGTTCCGCGCCAAAAATAGCGGCCCGGAGGCTAGAGCCTTTCCGGTTCAAATGGAATCATTTGAACCGGATAAAAAGGCTCTAAATCATAGCGTTAGAGCACGTCGGGCGGCGAACCCGGCATCCACCTTCGCCTGACGTGCTCTAGGAATGACGGTTGATGATGTCCTTGGTCCGGGCGCGGGTCTTGGGCC
>JAQGII010000009.1 GCA_028291305.1 Caulobacteraceae bacterium | reverse complement strand
CATCCGCATCGTCTCGGAGATCACCGAGTCGAACGGTTCGTCCTCGATGGCCTCGGTCTGCGGCTCGTCTCTGGCGATGATGGATGCGGGCGTGCCTTTGAAGAAGCCGGTCAGCGGCATCGCCATGGGCCTGATCCTCGAGAAGGACGGCTTCGCCGTCCTGTCCGACATCCTGGGCGACGAAGACCACCTGGGCGATATGGACTTCAAGGTGGCCGGCACCGAAGACGGCATCACCTCGCTGCAGATGGACATCAAGATCGCCGGCATCACCGAGGAGATCATGAAGAAGGCCCTGGCTCAGGCCCAGGCCGGCCGCATCCACATCCTGGGCGAAATGGCCAAGGCCATCTCCGGCGCCCGTGAGGAAATCGGCGAATACGCGCCCAAGATCGAAACCATCACCATCCCCACCGACAAGATCCGTGAAGTGATCGGCACCGGCGGCAAGGTGATCCGCGAGATCGTCGCCACCACCGGCGCCAAGGTCGACATCAACGACGAAGGTTCGGTCAAGGTCTCGGCCTCGGACAGCGCCAAGATCAAGGCGGCGGTGGACTGGATCAAGTCGATCACCCAGGAAGCGGAAGTCGGCCAGATCTACACCGGCAAGGTGGTCAAGGTCGTCGACTTCGGCGCCTTCGTGAACTTCTTCGGCGCCAAGGACGGGCTGGTGCACATCAGCCAGATCTCGCAGAACAAGGTCGCCAAGGTCTCCGACGTGCTGTCGGAAGGCCAGTTGGTGAAGGTGAAGCTGCTGGGCTTCGACGATCGCGGCAAGACCAAGCTGTCGATGAAGGTCGTCGACCAGGAAACCGGCGAAGACCTGTCCAAGAAGGAAGAGGTTTCGGAACCGGCCGAATAAGGCGGGTTTCGCAGCGTCTGAATTTCGGGCGGGCCAGCGATGGCCCGCCCGTTTTTCGTCTGCCCTATCCGCTCGTTCCCACGGAAGCGGGAATCCAGGTCTTTGGCCATCAAGCGGCGCCGCTTGCGGATCTCCCTGGCTCCCCGCTCCCGCGGGGATGAGCGGGGAATGATCCATCCCGCTTGCAGGAGTGGAACTTGACCGATTACCTCCGCCGCGGCACCCCGGCCTTCCGGCGCGCCTCGATCGCCCTGTTCGCCTGCGGCTTCGCCACCTTCGCCCTGCTCTATTGCGTGCAGCCCCTGCTGCCCGAATTCACCAGTGAGTTCGGGGTCAGCCCGGCCGCCTCCAGCCTGGCGGTGTCGGCCGCCACCCTCGGCGTGGCCGTGTCCCTGATCGTCGTCGGCGTGCTGTCCGACCGGCTGGGCCGCAAGCCGCTGATGGCCCTGTCGCAGCTGCTGGTGGTGGCCTGCACCCTGGGCGTGGCTTTCGCCCCCAGCTGGAACGCCTTGCTGGTGCTGCGTTTCGCCTCGGGCGTCGCGCTCAGCGGCGTGCCGGCGGTGGCCATGGCCTATCTGGCCGAGGAGATCGAGCCGGAGAGCCTGGGCGCGGTGATGGGCCTCTATATCGCCGGCAACGCCATGGGCGGCATGGCCGGCCGCCTTCTCTCGGGGATCCTGGCGGACGTGACCGGGTCCTGGCGCTGGGCAGTGGGGATCATCGGCGTCATCGGCCTGGTCGCCGCCCTGGTCTTCATCCGCTTCCTGCCGCCGTCCCGGCGGTTCGAGCCGGCGCCGTCCGGCCGGGTGATGCACCATGTGCGCAGCATCCGCGCCCTGTTTCGCGAGTCGACCCTGCCGTGGATCTTCGCCTGCGGTTTCCTGCTGATGGGCGGCTTCGTGGCCCTGTTCAACGTGGTCGCCTACCGGCTGACGGCGGCGCCCTTCAACCTGTCCAACGGCATGGTGGGGGCGATCTCCCTGGTCTATCTGGTCGGCGCCCCGGTCTCGGCCGCCTTCGGCGGGCTGAGCGACAAATACGGGCGCGGCAGAATCCTGGCGGTGGCCGTCACCATGATGCTCGCGGGCCTGCTGCTGACCCTGCCCGACACCCTGTTCCTGATCGTGCCGGGCCTGGCCATGGTCACCGGCGGCTTCTTCGGGGCCCACGCCATGGCCAGCGCCTGGGCCGGCTCGCGCGTGCCGACGGCCCGGGGCCAGGCCGCCTCCGTCTACCTGTTCTTCTACTACCTCGGCCCCGGCCTGTTCGGCGCCCTGGCCGGCCGGCTGTGGACGCTGCACGGCTGGTGGGGCGCGGTGGGCCTGATCGGCGGCATGCAGCTGCTGCTGCTGGTCATCGTCATGGTCTCGCCCCTGCGCAAGGCCGGCTAGGGCCTTTCCGGTTCAAATGGACTCATTTGAACCGGATAAAAAGGCTATAAATCATATGGTTAGAGCGCGTCGGGCGGCGAAGCCGGCATCCACTTTCGCCTGAGGCGCTCTAGGCTTCCGAGCCTTCCGCCAGTTCGTCGGGCAGGCCGATCATGTGGAAGCCGGCGTCCACATGCACCACCTCGCCGGTGGTCGAGCGGCCGAGGTCGCTCAGCAGCCACAGGGCGGCGCCGGCCACCCCTTCCATCGAGGTGTCCTCCTTCAGCGCGCTGAACGCCCGCCCCTGGGCGATCATGCCCCGGCCGCCGGCGATGCCGGCCAGCGCCAGGGTGCGCATGGCCCCGGCCGAGATGGCGTTGACGCGGATCTTGGAGGGGCCGAGGTCGCGGGCGATGTAGCGGGTCGCCGCCTCCAGCCCGGCCTTGGCCACGCCCATGGTGTTGTAGTTGGGGATGGTCCGCTCGGCGCCCAGGTAGGTCATGGTGATCATCGAGCCGCCGTCGGGCATCAGGCGCGACGCGCGCCTGGCGACATCGACGAAGCTGAACACCGAGACGTTCATGGCCAGCAGGAAGCTCGCCCGCGTGGTGTTCTCGACGAAGGAGCCCTTCAGCTCGTTCTTGTCGGCGAAGGCCACCGAGTGGACCACGAAGTCGAGCCGGCCGAACTGCTTCTCGATCTCGGCGAAGGCCGCGTCCATCGAGGCGTCGTCGGTGACGTCGCAGGGGACCAGCAGCTTGGCGCCGACGCTCTCGGCCAGGGGCCGGACCCGACGCTCCAGCGCCTCGCCCTGGTAGGTGAAGGCCAGTTCGGCACCCTGGGCCGCCAACTGGGCGGCGATGCCCCAGGCGATGGAGTTGCCGTTGGCCACGCCCATCACGAGCCCCTTCTTGCCCCGCATCAGATCGCCCTTGGGCATGTCGAAGCCTTCGCCGGCCATGTCGCCTCCGCAGATTATCGTTTCGCAGGTGTTTTGGAGCGGTTGGCCGGGGGTGGCAAGGGTGGGATTAGCGTGCTTCCCCGCTCGCGGGGGTTCGACCCATCGCATGCGATTGGATCGAACGGCGCGAAGCGACTGAGGGGCGTTGACCGGGCGTAGCCGAGGGCCGTGCGCCGGCGCGCCCCCTCCACCACCTTTCAGGTGATCCCCCGCTTCGCAGGGGAGGACGTGGAGCCTAGTCCGCCCGCGTCATCACCAGGCAGCCGTTGGTGCCGCCGAAGCCGAAGCTGTTGGACATGACCACGTCGACCCGCCGGTCGAGGCGCTTGCGGACGATCGGCAGGTCGGCGAAGGCCGGGTCGATCTCGTCGATGTTGGCGCTTTCGGCGACGAAGCCGTCCTGCATCATCAGGATGCAGTAGACCGCCTCCTGCGCCCCGGCGGCGCCCAGGGAGTGGCCGGTCAGGGCCTTGGTCGAGGAGATCAGCGGGGCCTTGTCGCCGAACACGGCGCGCACCGCCTCCATCTCCTTGGCGTCGCCCACGGGGGTGCCGGTGCCGTGGGTGTTGAGGTAGTCGATCGGCGGCAGGGGTTTGCCATCCATGCCGCCCATGGCCAGGCGCATGCATCGGGCCGCGCCCTCGCCGGAGGGGGCGACCATGTCGTGGCCGTCGGAATTGGCCGCATAGCCGGCGATTTCGGCGTAGATCCTGGCGCCGCGCGCCTTGGCCCGGTCCATGTCCTCCAACACCAGCATGGCGCCGCCGCCGGCGATGACGAAGCCGTCGCGGTCCTTGTCATAGGGGCGCGAGGCCTTGGTCGGGGTCGCATTGAAGTTGGACGACATCGCGCCCATGGCGTCGAACAGGTTGGACAGGCTCCAGTCCAGCTCCTCGCAGCCCCCGGCGAAGACGATGTCCTGCTTGCCCATCATGATCTGCTCGGCGGCCGCGCCGATGCAGTGGGTCGAGGTGGCGCAGGCCGAGGAGATGGAATAGTTGACGCCGCGGATCTTGAACCAGGTGGCCAGGGTCGCGGACGGGCCCGAGCACATGGCCTTGGGCACGGCGAACGGCCCGATGCGCTTGGGCCCCTTCTCGCGGGTGATGTCGGCGGCCTGCACGATGGCGCCGGTGGAGGGGCCGCCCTCGCCGACGATGATGCCGGTGCGCTCGTTGGACACCTCCTCGGGGGTCAGGCCGGAGTCGAGGATCGCCTGGTCCATGGCGATGTGGGCGTAGGCGGTGCCGGGGGCCAGGAAGCGGGCCGCGCGGCGGTCGACCAGGGCTTCCCAGTCGATGCGGGGCTCGCCGTGCACCTGGCAGCGGAAGCCCAGTTCGGCGTACCGGGGTGCGGCGACGATGCCCGAGCGGGCTTCGCGCAGGGACGCCAGCACTTCGTCGGCGGTGTTGCCGATCGAAGAGACGATGCCGATTCCGGTGACCGCGACGCGGCGCATGGTGCCCCCTGCTGTCAGACGAGGTCCTTGGCGTCGAACAGGCCGACGCGAAGGTCTTTGGCTTCGTAGATGGGCTTGCCGTCCAGTTCCAGGACGCCGTCCGCCACACCCATGACCAGCTTGCGGATAATCACACGCTTAAGGTCGATCTTGTAAGTTAGCCGCTTGGCCGCCGGGGTCACCTGGCCGGTGAACTTGACCTCGCCCACGCCCAGCGCGCGGCCGCGGCCCGGCGCGCCGGACCAGCCGAGGAAAAAGCCCACCAGCTGCCACATGGCGTCCAGGCCCAGGCAGCCCGGCATCACCGGGTCGCCGATGAAGTGGCACAGGAAGAACCACTGCTGCGGGTTGATATCCAGCTCGGCGATCACCTGGCCCTTGCCGTAGGCGCCGCCCGTCGAATTGATCTCGACAATGCGGTCCATCATCAGCATCGGCGGAACCGGAAGCTGGGCGTTGCCCGGACCGAACATCTCGCCGCGCCCGCAGGCCAGCAGGTCGTCGAGGGTAAAACTGTTTTTCTGCACTACGTCGGTCATTGGAAAAGTCCTGGCTCCCCCCAGGAAGAGCGCGCCCGAGCGCCCGGAGGCGCCTGGGTAGCACGGCGGCGCGCTTCGCCTCAACCGAAGCCTTTTGCCATCGCCGGCGT
>JAQGII010000511.1 GCA_028291305.1 Caulobacteraceae bacterium | reverse complement strand
GCCCTCGGTGACCGCCGTCGTCCCGGCCCGCGACGAGGCCGACGTCATCGCCCGCTCGATCGGCTCGCTGCTGGCCCAGGACTATCCGGGCGAGTTCCGCGTGATCCTGGTGGACGACAATTCCAGCGACGGCACCGCCGACGCCGCCCGCGCCGAGGCCGACCGGCTGGGCCGCGCGGACCGGCTGCAGGTCGTCGCCGGCGAGCCGCTGGCGGCGGGCTGGACCGGCAAGCTGTGGGCCGTGCACCAGGGCGTGCTGCGCGCCGAGGCCGGCAAGCCCAGGTACCTGCTGCTCACCGACGCCGACATCGGCCATGCGCCGGACAACCTGCGCGCCCTGGTGTCGCGGGCGGAGGCGGGCGGCAAGGTGCTGGTGTCGCTGATGGCGCGGCTGCATTGCGCCACCTATCCCGAGCAGTTCCTGATCCCGGCCTTCGTCTTCTTCTTCCAGATGGTCTACCCGTTCGCGCGGGTGAACGGCCGGGGCCGGACCGCCGCCGCGGCGGGGGGCTGCATGCTGGCCCGCCGCGACGCCCTGGCCGAGGCCGGCGGCATCGCCGCCATCCGCAAGGCCCTGATCGACGACTGCGCCCTGGGCGCGCTGATGAAGGCCAAGGGCCCGATCTGGCTGGGCCTCACCCACCGCGCCAGGTCCCTGCGCCCCTACGAGACGGTGGCCGAGGTCGGCCGGATGGTGTCGCGCTCGGCCTACGCCCAGCTGGACTATTCGCCGGTCAAGCTGGCGGGCGTGGTGCTGGGCATGCTGCTGGTCTACATCGCGCCGGTGGCGGCGATTCTGTTTTCAGGACCGCCGCTGTTCGTGTTGGGGTGGATCACCTACCTTTTGATGGCGCTGTCGTTCCAGCCCATGCTGCGCTTCTACAAGGTGTCGCCCTTCTGGGGTTTCGCCCTGCCGGCCATCGGCGCGGCCTATACGGTGTTCACCGTGCAGTCGGCGGTGCAGATGTGGCGCGGCAAGGGCGGCCTGTGGAAGGGTCGCGCACAGGCGATGACGTGATGGTTTCGATTATTTTGGCGACGACATGAACAGCGCTGCATTGGACATGGCCGCCGAGGACCTCGCCTCGGGCAAGGGCTCCACGGACGAGAACTTCCCGGTCGCCTCGGCCCTGATCGCCCCGCGCCACCGGGCCGTGGTGCTGGCCTTCTACAACTTCGCCCGCGCCGCCGACGACGTCGCCGACAACGCCCTGGCCGAACCGGGCGCCAAGCTGCAGCTGCTGGAGGCCCTGCGCGCCAGCCTGGAGGGCGAGACCAACGAGGCCCCCGAAGGCCGCGAGCTGCGCGCCGCCCTGCTGTCCCGCGACCTGTCCACCGAACACGCCCTGGACCTGCTGGAGGCCTTCCGCCGCGACGTCACCAAGCTGCGCTACGACGACTGGGCCGACCTGATGGACTACTGCCGCTATTCCGCGGCGCCGGTGGGCCGCTTCGTGCTCGACGTGCACGGCGAGGACCGCGCCCTGTGGCCGATGAACGACGCCCTGTGCGCCGCGCTGCAGGTGATCAACCACCTGCAGGACTGCGGCAAGGACCGGCGCGAGATCGACCGCATCTACATCCCGCTGGACCGGCTGCACGCCGCCGGCGCCGGGGTCGAGGCGCTGGACGCGTCGGTCGCGTCGCCGGCCCTGCGCGCGGTGATCGTCGGCCTGACCCTCCAGACCATGGCCCTGCTGGACATCTCGCGGCCGTTCGCGCGCAGCATCAAGGTCGGGCGGCTGGCGCTGGAGGTGGGGGTGATCCAGGCCCTGGCCGAGGACCTGTGCAAGGGCCTGCTGGCCCGCGATCCGCTGTCACAGACCGTGCATCACGCCAAGTCGAAGATGGCCGCGGTGGCGCTGGGCGCCATCGTCCGCACCGCCCTGGCGCGCCTGGGAGCCAAGCGTTGAGCGGCGCGCCCGACATCGCGGCGCCGGATCTTCAGGCCCTCGAGGCCAAGGTCGCCAAGAGCTCCTTCTATGCGGCCATGAAGATGATGCCGCCCAAGGGGCGCGCGGGCATGTTCGCCATCTACGCCTTCTGCCGGGCGGTGGACGATATCGCCGACGACCAGGAGGGCGCGCGGCCGCAGCGCGCGGCGGGGCTGGACCGGTGGCGGCGCGACCTGGACGCCCTCTACGCCGGGGGCGATCCCGGCCAGGCGGCCTTCCTGGCCCAGGCGGTGCGCGACTTCGACCTGGAGAAGGACGACTTCGTCGCCGTGATCGACGGCATGGCCATGGACGTGGCGGGCGACATCGTGGCCCCGGACGCCGCGACGCTCGACCTCTATTGCGACCGCGTGGCCAGCGCCGTGGGGCGGCTGTCGGTCAAGGTGTTCGGCATGGAGCGGGCGGCGGGGATCGCGCTGTCGCACCACCTCGGCCGCGCCCTGCAGCTGACCAACATCCTGCGCGACCTGGACGAGGATGCCGGCATATCCCGGCTTTATGTGTCGAGCGACGCCCTCGCCGTCGCCGGCATCGCCGTCTCCGATCCCGCCACGGTCATCGCCGACCCGCGCATCGACGCCGCCGCGCGCCATATCGCCCTGGAGGCCCAGGGCCACTACGCCGCCGCCGACCGCATCATGGCCGCATCCCGTCGGGGCGACGTGCGCGCGCCGCGCCTGATGCGCGCCGCCTACGGCCGGATCCTGGATCGCATGCTCGCCGTGGGCTGGGCCCCCCCGCGCCGCCGGGTGAGCCTGGGCAAGACCGAGAAGCTGTGGGTGCTGGTCCGCTACGGGCTCATGCGGTGACCCGCGTGGTGCATGTGGTCGGCGGCGGGTTGGCGGGGCTGTCGGCCGCCACCGTCCTGGCCGGGCGCGGCGAGCGGGTCATCCTCAGCGAGGCGGCGGCGCAGGCCGGCGGCCGCTGCCGCTCCTACTTCGATCCCCAGCTGGGCATGACCATCGACAACGGCAACCACCTGGTGCTGTCGGGCAACCGGGCGGTGCAGGACTACCTGGCGCGCATCGGCGCCTCCGACCGGCTGGCGGGCCCGGACAAGGCCGATTTCGCCTTCTTCGACCTGCGCGACGGCGCCCGCTGGCGTATGCGTCCCAGCGACGGCCGCATCCCCTGGTGGATCTTCCAGAACAACCGGCGGGTCCCCGGCGCGCGAGTCCTGGACTACGCCGTGCTGGCCGCCTTCATGACCGCCCATCCCGGCAAGCGGATGGACGAGGTCATTCGCTGCCGAGGCCCCCTGTGGGACAGGATGCTGCAGCCGGTGATGCTGGCGGTGCTCAACACCGATCCGGCCACCGCCTCGATGGACCTGGCCGGCGCCGTGGTGCGCGAGAGCCTGGCGCTGGGCGGCATGGCCTCGCGGCCGCGCATCGCCGAACCGACCCTGGCCGCCGCCTTCGTCGAGCCGGCCCTGGCCTATCTGGCGGGCAGGGGCGTCGAGGTGCGCCTGCGCCGCTCGCTGAAGGGGATCGCGCAGGCCGGCGGACGCGCGACGGTCCTGGCCTTCTCCGACGGCGACGTTCCGCTCGACCCGGACGACCGCGTGGTGCTGGCCGTGGCCCCCGCCCCGGCGCGGGACCTGCTGCCCGGCCTGTCCGTTCCCGACGACTTCCGCGCCATTGTCAACGCCCACTTCGCCCTGCCGCCGGGCTTCGACTATCGCCGCGCGGCGCCCATGACCGGCCTGATCGGCGGCGTCGCCGAGTGGGTGTTCGTCTTCCGCGACCGCATCTCGGTGACGGTGTCCGGGGCCGACGCCATCGTCGACCGGGACCGCGAAACCCTGGCCCGGACGCTCTGGACCGACGTCGTCAGGACCCTCGACCTCGGCGACGCGGCCCTGCCCGCCTGGCAGATCGTCAAGGAGAAGCGCGCCACCTTCGCCGCCACCCCCGCCCAGGACGCCAGGCGCCCGCCCGCCAGGACCGCCCTGGCCAACCTGCTGCTGGCCGGCGACTGGACCCAGACGGGCCTCCCCGCCACCATCGAGGGCGCCCTGCGCTCGGGCGAGACGGCGGCGGGGCTGGTTTCGCGCTGAACGTTTCAAATCCGCTCGTCCCGGCCATCCGCAGGGCGGTGCGTAGCAGGCTGTGGATGTCGAATGCAGGCCTACGCTTCCGCCCAGAAGCGGACGTTTCCAAGGGCTCTCCTGGGTGGATTGCGGACGTTGACATGTAGCCCGTGGCAGGACCTTCTCGAAGGGAGGCACTCCATGGCTAAGATCGACGATCAAACCTCGAGATGGGCCGCACGGACGGCGCTCTTGGTGTTTGCTGGCAGCGCCGGGCTGATGGGGGTGGCGTGGCTTCCCTGGCCTGCATTCTCAGACATCGAGACGCTGCTGGTGTTCAGGGCCCTATTGGCGCTTCTCAGCATCCTCGGCGCGAGTGCGGGCATCTTGCTGCTCGTCGCGAGAGGGCTCCTGCTGTTAGGCGCGGCACGGCGGAATTGACGGCCTGGAGTACCGAGTTGGGGTGGAGAGCGGAAATTAATCAGGCACCGGCAGTTCGAACTTGCTGCTGAAACCATTCGTCGAATTGAGCACCCCATTGCGGGTTCACATTGATGATCTGCCTGGCGGTTCGGCTCACGGTTTGAAGGGCGATTTGGTCGTACGTCGTATGAATTGTAAGAGCCAGCCTGTGCGTCGGCTCGCTAGTTATTGCTAGTCTGCCCGGTCGGGGACCAATGCTCCCGCCCCCGAATTCGCGCTAGGTCCTAAATTCAAAAACTTGAAAGCAATTAATTCAGAGGCAAAGACTCAAATGCAGACGCACCTCTACAGCTTGTTGCCGCACGATGGGCATACACAGAAACGATGCAGGGGCATTTTTTTCAATCCTCCTGAAACATTCCGCAAATTGTCTACCGTATAGACAGGCTTTCCGCAGACTTTGCATTTATACATAACCATATAGGCGGCGGCAGGCGCGAATATTAATATAATTGGAATTATCAACAACCATCCAGGAGCTCCCAATGAGCCAGATATGACTGCAAATATAACATACAATGTAGATAAAGTTATTATCCAGTAGCTTATCTCAAACAAAATTCGCGATGGCATCGCTAACATCCCAGGTTGTATAGCCCTCTCGACGAAAAAATTCTGTCATACAAGGCGAGCGCGGGTTCGGCCTTTCCTCTGGACCCCAAATAACGGCCCCAAGCCCACCGCAACCCATTCAGAAGCTTGAGTCCCCGACCTTCGGTCATTCCCGTCCGCGCTCTCAGTCGACTGGAGGCAGCACCAAGCTAAGCCCCTGACGCTTAAGCCACAAGCAGACCTCCCCAACATCCGCCATGGGTCGCTAGCCGACCTCAGCGGCATGGGATCTGGGTCCCGGCCTTCGCCGGGATGAGCGGGTAGGGGTAGCCACTTTTGCTCAAAATGCTCTAGACCCTGCTGATGGACGACGCCTCGACGCATCCCGCCGCATCTCCGACCCTCGACGCCGTCGAGCGGCTGGTGACGCGCGCGACCGATGCGCTGCTGGCGCTGCAGAAGAGCGACGGCCACTTCGTGTTCGAGCTGGAGGCCGACGCCACCATCCCGTCGGAATATGTGCTGCTGCGCCACTACCTGGGCGAACCGGACGACCTGGAGCTGGAGCGCAAGATCGGCGTTTACCTGCGCCGCATCCAGGGCGCGCACGGCGGCTGGCCCCTCTACCACGGCGGCGCCTTCGACATCTCGGCCAGCGTGAAGGCCTACTTCTGCCTGAAGATGATCGGCGAGCCGCTGGACGCGCCGCACATGGCGCGCGCCCGCGACGCCATCCGCGCCCACGGCGGGGCCCAGGCGACCAACGTCTTCACCCGCATCCAGCTGGCGCTGTACGGCGACATGGCCTGGTCGGAGATCCCGGTGATGCCGGCGGAGATCATCCTGCTGCCGCGCTGGTTCCCGATCGACCTGGGCAAGATGTCCTACTGGGCGCGCACGGTGATCGTGCCCCTGCTGGTGCTGCAGTCGCAGAAGCCGCTCGCCGTGAACCGGCGCGGGGTGCACGTCCCCGAGCTGTTCGAGCAGGTCACGCCCGCGCCGCGCGGCTCCAAGGCGGCGGACCTGAAGAAGGCCTGGGTGTGGGGCTTCAACGCCCTGGACGCGGTGCTGAAGGCGGCCCAGCCGGTGTGGCCCAAGGGCCTGCGCAAGCGGGCGCTGGACGCCTGCCGCGACTGGGTGGTCGAGCGGCTCAACGGCGAGGACGGCCTGGGCGCCATCTACCCGGCCATGGCCAACAGCGTGATGATGTTCGCCGTGCTGGGCT
>JAQGII010000493.1 GCA_028291305.1 Caulobacteraceae bacterium | reverse complement strand
AGGATCCAAGCGACATCGTTCAGGTGGCCGCCGGCCTGAGCGGCATCAAGTCCATCGTCAATTTCCAATACGACGCCCTGCCGGCCAATGTGCAGAACCTGACCTTCTACGGCGCAGGCAACTGGGGCATCGGCAACAACCTCAACAACCTCATCATCATGGGGGGCAACGACCAGAACTACATGGACGGCGGGGCCGGCAACGACGTGCTGGTCGGCGGCTTCGGCCCCAACAATTTCGGCGTGTCGGCGGGCAACGGCAACGATGTCATCTACAATTTCCACGTCAGCCAAGACACCGTGCGCATGCCGGGAACGAGCTTCACCAGCTTCGCCCAGATCCAGGCGGCGATGACCCAGACGGGCCCGGATGTCGTCCTGAAGATCGACTCCACCGAAACCCTGACCTTCCGCGGCGTCACCATCGCCGACTTCCAGCCCAGGGATTTCTTGCTGCCGCTGGACACCAGCAAGCTCGGGGCGCTGACCTTCGACGACGAATTCAACAACATGCAGTTGTTCGACTTCTCCACCGGCCAGGGCCTGTGGAGGACCAATTTCGGCGGCGACCCGACCAAGCTCGATACCTATTCAATCACCAGCAACGACGAGAAGGAGGTCTATACGGACGCCAGCTTCCAGGGCACCTCCGACCACGCCCTCGGCTTCAACCCCTTCTCGATCAGCAACGGCGTGCTGTCGATCACGGCCCAGAACATGGGTCAGGCTTCCCAGTACGCGTTCGGCCAGCCCTATTCGTCGGGGATGCTCAACACCAAGGGCATCTTCATGCAGAAGTACGGCTACTTCGAGATGAGGGCGGAGCTGCCGACGGCCCTGGGCTCCTGGCCGGCGTTCTGGCTGTCGCAGGATCCCTACAAGCCGGGTGTCGAAGCCGATGTGCTCGAGCACCTGGCCATGTATCCGAACGTGGACTACGCCCGGTCCAACGACGCCGGAACCGTCACGGGCAATACCTACTACATGCCCGATCCCACGGGCTTCCACACCTACGGCATGCTGTGGACCCCCACCACCACCACCTTCTACGTCGATAAGATCGCTGTGCTGCAGATCGCCACGCCGGCAAGCTGGGACCAGCCGATGTACATGATGCTCAACATGGCCGTGGGCGGCTGGGGCGGTCCGATCGACAACAGCGCCTATCCGGCCACGATGCAGGTGGACTACGTGCGGGTCTACGGCCTGGCCGACAATTCCCAGATCGTGCAGAAGTCGACGCCGGCCGGACCGGCGGGAACCCTGACCGCGCACGGATCGGCGATTGCCCTGGCCAACTCCGGCGGCTGGACCGACGTCAAGATGCTGACCGACGGTCAGATGGTGATGGTCTCGTCGGTGGACGCCGGCTATGGCAGCCACAAGGCCGAGGCCATGTTCTACGACCCCGGTTCAGGCAGCCAGGTCGGCTCGACCATCAACCTGTTCGGCTACGCGCCGGCCGGCCAGGTGCTGGACCCCCAGCTCACGACCCTGGCGGGCTCCTTCTGGCAGGTGTCCTACACCGGGGCGGGCGCGCCCTCCGACTACGAGATCTACAACGGTTCGGGAACCGCGGCCTTTTTCAAGAACCAGTACACCCAGGGCAGTCCGATGTTCACGCCGCTGTCCACCGGCGGGCATGTGGTGACCAATGGCGCCTGGACCCAGTATGCCGTGGTCGGCGGCGACGGCAGCACCAACTGGTACAATGACCCGGTCGTCAACGGCCAGCCGGGGACCGCAACCGAAGTCCACGCCCTCACCAACGGCGGCTTCTATTTCACCTATGCCGGCCAGTCGCAGATCGACGTGTTCGACCCGACCGGCGCGCAGGACATGAAGGGTCTGCTCGGGGCGCCGGTGTCGAGCTTCACCATGGCTTCGGACGCCCTGCCCAACGGCCAGTTCGCCGTGGCCTGGCTGTCGCCGCCCGCGGACGGCAGCTTCAACATGAACCTGACCTTCCAGACCTTCAACTCCAGCGGCGCGGCCTTGACCCAGGCGGCCAAGGTGGCCGTCGACGCCGACCCCTGGCACACGGAGCTGAAGGTGATCGCCACCGGCAGTCCCAGCGAGGCGCTGATGCTGTGGAGTCAGGGCGGCGCCATCAACGGCGCGTTCGCCCACGGCTCGACCATCGACGCGGCCACGCCCTTGATCGTCGGCAACCTGGACAACACCACGCAGACCGCCCTGAGCGACGGTCATATCGTGCTGACCTGGCTGCAGACCGACAACGGCGTGCAGGACCTGTGGGCGGAGATCCTCGATCCCCACACCATGACCGGCGTGCGCCAGGAACTCGGCCCCGCCGACGGCGGGATGAGCGTCATCGCGCTCGACAACGGCGGATACGCCGCCAGCTGGCATCTGGGCGGGCAGATCGAAGCGCGCGCCTATGATGGTTCGGGCCACTACGGCGCGACGACGACGGTGGCCGGCGACTTCGTCAGCCGCGACAGCGCCGGTGAGGTGGTCTCGGTCTATCAAGCGCCGGACGGCAGCGCCATGCTCCAGCACTACGCCATGACCGACTACTTCACGGTGTAGTCAGGAGGACGCGGTCCGCAACCAATCCAGGCGGGGTTCGTTTGGCAGAGCTTAGGGGTGATCCATGCAGAATGGCTTCCAACGGAATCTCGCGCGGTTGCTGATGGGCGGCCGCGAAGGCGCGATCGTTCGAATGGCTTTGGCGGCCCGCTACGCCTCGCGATTCAACGCCAACAAGCGGCGCACGCCCGATCGGTTCGCGCTCTACGATCTGGTCAGTCGGGAGGTGATCGCCGGGCGCAGCTTCGACTACCTGGAGTTCGGCGTCTTCCAGGGCGCCTCCATCGCCTGCGTCGCGGCGCAGAACCGCAATCCCCAGGTCCGCCTGTATGGGTTCGATTCGTTCGAGGGACTGCCGGTCGACTGGAACACAAGCAATCCCAAAGGCACCTTCGACGTCAGCGGAAAGACGCCGCTCATCGCCGATGAGCGCGTGGCGTTCGTCAAGGGATGGTTCGACCAAACCCTGCCCCGGTTCCTGCGAAGCTATGAGCCGCAGGAGCAACTCTGGATCCACATCGACGCCGACCTCTATGGCTCGGCGATCCAGGTGCTGACCCTACTGAACCCCTACATCAAATCCGGCACGGTGATCGTCTTCGACGAGGTCGAGGACCTGCTCAACGAGTTCAGGGCCCTCTGCGATTTCGAGGACATGAGTAACAAAAAACTCGTTCTGCTCGCCGCTACCGGGGATTGCCGCCAGGCCGCTTTCGTCTGCGCCTGATTAGCCTGCGAGAACCAATGGTGGCGAAGCTGGAGCCAGCGCTATCCTGGGCCGCGTGAGATCGCCGCGTTCGAAAGCCCGGCTGGCCGCGCTGCGCTCGCGCCCGGCTCAGAAACTGGCGTGCAGGTCGTACCAGTCGCAGGACAGCGGAAGGCGGTGGGCCCTGACCTTGTCCAGCATGGGCTTCAGGGGCGGCAGCAGGCGCTCGGCGCGGCCGAGTATGCCCGACACGCGGTACTGGCGGATGATCTTGGCGCACTGGCTGCGGATATGGTCCGCCCTGACCCATTCGGCGGGAAGCTCCCGTCCGAACAGGCCGGTGGAGCCGCGCGGGAAGGCATAGTCGATGTCGCATCCCTCGCGCGCGGGCCTGGACGGCGCCTGTTGCGGCACCCCCGCCTGGCCGACCAGGGCGAAGCGGCGATAGCCCAGGTCTTCGGCGGTCCGCAGCAGCTGGTCCACCGCCTTGAAATCGACTTCGACGGAGACGTAGCGCGGCACCCCGGTTTCCTTGCGGAAGCCGCCGAGGCAGACCAGGTCGAAACCCTCGATATCGATCTTGGCATAATGCGGCGTGCCGAATTCCTCGACGATGTCGGAGGTGATGACGCCCTGGACCTGGATCGCCTCGAATATCGCGCCCCGTCTGGTCCAGTAGTCGCGCAATTCCGGCGACGCCGTGCTCCAGGCGCTCATCGTCTTGCATACGTAGAAGGTCAGGGGTTCGCGGGTTTCGCTGATCGCCCGGTTGAGGACCGTCAGTTGCCCGGCGGCGATCTCGCGCGGATAGCGGCGCGCCGCCTCTTCGCAGGTGGTGGGGTTGGCCTCGACTGCGATCACCTTGAACCCCTTGCGGAGGTAGAAGTCGGTGTCCTCGCAGATGTTCATGCCGATGTCGTACACCAGGTCGTCATGTCCCTCACGGGCGTCCGTCTGGGCCGTTGCCTGCATTCCCCGTC
>JAQGII010000484.1 GCA_028291305.1 Caulobacteraceae bacterium | reverse complement strand
GGTCGCCCTCGATCACCACCAGGCTCGCGCGGCCCTCAATCTCCACCAGGCCGACGTCGCCGCGATGCGCCAGGGCAGGCGCCACACGGGTCAGGACACTGTCGGTGGCGGCTTCCAGACCGCCGCGGGCCCGCAGGAGCCGATGGGCGCCGCGCGCGGTGCGCCAGGTGCAGCCCATCAGGGCGTGGAAGTCGCGGCCCGTCTGGGCCTGAGCGCAGGCAGCGGCGAACGCAACGCAGTCGTGCGTTCCCCATGCGAGCGGCGCTCGCACCCGGCTTTCCACCAGCGCGATCAGAGCGTCATGGTCGCGCATCAGATCAGTACGCGTTTGCGTAGAAGTTACTGTCGAGCCCGATCGGCACGGGGCCCAGGGCAGCGGCGACGGAGGTCGGAGGCTTTCCGCCCCAAGCCAGGGTAAGGTCCCCTGCTTGCGTCACCCGCGACAGGCTGTTGTCACCGGCGACGATCATCCGCTGGTCGGCGTCCGACGCCATGCGGCCGGTCCGGCGGCCCAGGCCGCGTGCAGCGGTCTCCACCTGGCATTTGATGGCCGCCACACCGCCAGGCATGTCATCCATGGTGATCTTGTCCAGCCGCCCGCGTTCAAACACCGTGGCGTCCAGCAATGTTTGTCCGCTGACGTCGAACAGTAGCCGCCAGATCGTGACCCGCGCGCTGCGGGCGTCGCTGGCGTCGATGATCGCTATGGTCGACGGGTCTACGCCTGACAGAGAGAGTTCGATGCCATCTTCCGTGCCGCCGAGCTGCGAGCCCGTGACACCCACCAGCCCGGCCTTGCCGATGCCCGTGTAGGTCTCGGGGCCGGCGCCGTCGTCCAGCACCAGGTCGCCGTGCCCGCCCCAGACCCGGAACGGGCTGGGCGTGGTGGTGGCGATCTTGACCGCACCCACCGTGAGCACGGACCCAGCCGCCAGGGCGGCCTGCGCCGCCGTGGAATAGGTCTTCATTTGTGGTGGTCCTGCAGGGCGGCGATGCGGGCGCCGGCCCGGCCGCGGCGGTCCATCTCTGTGACCTGGGTCTGGCTGGAATCGAGCCGCATGACGCAGCTGGGATTGTCCAGGTGCGCCACCGCCGTGCCAGGCACGAAGGCCGGGATCGGCGGCTCGACCGAAACGCCAGCGATTATCCCCGAGCCGTCCGCAACCGCGTCCTCAAGGCTGCGGACCAGGGCGCGGCGCTGAATGCCCGACGTGGTCCAGCGCAAGTCCGCATAGTCGCCCACGCTGAGCAGGAAGCCGGCCGGCAGGCCGCCCAGGGTGACCAGGGCCTGGCCGTCCGCGGCGATCGACTGCGACCAGCTGGTCAGCGAGCCGTCGAAGGCGCCGCCGCCGGCCCGCACCAGGCCGGCGAAGCCCTTGGCGTAGAGGCGGGGGAATGGCCGCTGGACGTCGTAGCCGAAGAAGCTGCGCGCGCCGTTCTTCAGCGACGCCAGGAAGGCGCGCCACTGGTCCGACTGCACGTCCGTGAGCGTGCTGGCTAGGGTCCACTGGGCCCGCCAACGCGGATAACCGGCGACGACCCCGAAGGTATCGCCGCCGGCGGTCGCCGTCTCGTACCCGACCTGGGTGGGTTCAAAGATCTGCAGGCCGACGCCGACCAGCGGCATGGCCCGGGGAAAGGTGAGGCTCATCGGATGCGCCCGCGGGAAAGGGCGTCAGCGACCTGGCCAGTCACGTTGGAGCCTGACTGGCGTATGGCCTGGTCAACACCGGCCGCGACCCAGCCCTGGACCGTCTCCACCAGCACTGAGTCCTGGGCGTGGACCTGCACATTGATCACCGTCTGGCCGCCCATCTGGCTCGACTTGGCATTGGAGAACACCTTGGAGCCGGGCGGCATCCAGACTTTCTCCGGCCCCTGCTCGCCGACTTCGCTCCAGCCGCCGCGCCAGTTGTCGGTCCCCTGGGCGTTGTGGCCCGTGAAGCCCTTAATCAGGCTCGACCAGAACCCGGCGCCGAGCGTGGGCCCGGCCTGATAGCCGGCCACGCCGCCAAACAGCAGGTTCTTCAGCGGATTGAGGATCGCGAGCTTTTCGAACTCGCCGATGATGCTCATGATGGCGTTCAGACCCGCCGACTTCCACGACGCCCAGTCCTGCTTGCCGCTGGTCAGCTGGTTGCCCATGGCGTCAAACGCCGACTGGCTGGCCGTGGTCATCTTGGACACCGCGGTAGCGTTCTCATCGATCACGAACGGCAGGGCCGCCCAACGCTGCTGCATCGCTTCTGTGGTGACGATGTCCTTCGCCTCAAGCTCGATCTTGCGGATGAGCCCCTGCTGCTGCGCCTGGATCTCCAGTCCCACCTGGTGCTCCGCCATGGCGCGGGCCTTGGCCTGGGAAATCCCGTTCTGAAGGTACTCACTGGTGAGCTGGCGAAGCTTCAGCTCATGCTCCAGGGCGTCCTGGACAACCTTGTTCCCGGAGAGCTTGGCGACCTCCAGCTTGTTCTTGATCGCCAGTTCGTCGAGATGCCGAGACTCTTCGGCCTGCTTCTTGGCTTCCGCAGCCGCCTTCCGCGCCTCAGCGGCGGCTTCGCTGGCGTTGCGCTTGAGCTTGGCGGCCATGTCGGCGGCGCTGTCATAGCCGGCGGCGACGGCACGAATATCCGCATCCAGCTTCCCCAGCGCTTTTGCCGCTCCGAGGGGGTCCTCGGCGGTATTGTTGCCAATCGCGCCCTGGAGGACGGCGCGCTGATGCTGAAGCTCCCGCAGCTTGGCCGGATGCGGATCGACCTTGTCCATGATCCCGCGGGCGTCAGCGGTCTCCTGGTTGGCGGCGGCCGAGGCCTCGGTTCTCATCTCGGCGTCCCACTTCGCCGCAAGGCCCGCCATGTCCTTGTCGATGCGGCCGCCGAACAGCAGCCCCGACATCGTGTTCTTGCGGTCCTGGAGCGAGGCGATCTGCTGCAGGATGCTGCCGCCGCCCAGGGCGCGGTCCACGGTCTTCCCCACAGTGGTGAAGGCGTCGGCTGCCGCGCGCTTGAGGCCATCGAAGGCGCCGCCAAGGATGGTGACATTATCCGCGGCGTGCAGCAGCCGTTGGCCGAGGGCGTCGGCCAGAACGGTCTGGGCCTCCGTGGTTCGGTTCTGGCTGATCAGGGTTTCGATGTAGCTGTGGGTCGCGCCGTCCAGGAAGTTGAGCTTGCCGTTCAGCTCATCCGCACCCTTGGCCGGGTCCGCGAAGGCCTTGGCCAGCTCCGCCGTCGCCTTTTTCGCGTCCTGGCCCGTCACCGCGGCATAGTTCTTGGTCAGGCCGATCAGCTTGCTGGTGACTTCCCCACCGATGCGGCCGGTGCTGAGGTAGCCGGCAGCCATGTCGCGCGCCGAGCTGATCGAGACGCCGCCCAGCTTCGCCGACGACTCTGCCAGCCGCTCGATCTGATCGCCGGTCATGCCCGCGGTCGCGCCGAGCCCGATCGCCACCGCGTCAAGCTTGTGGATTGCGCCTTCGTAGGACATCGCGGCCGCGGCACCCGCCACCATCGCCCCGCCCGTCACGCCGAGCACGACGTTCAGCGGCGTGAAGAGCTTGGTGAGGCCCGACACGACGCCGCCCAGGCCATGCTCGCCCATACCGAACGCCGCAGCGACCTCGCCGCCCTGCTGCAGCACGATGCGGGAAAGCGGCATGCCCGAAGCCAGGGACTCGAAGGTTCGGAAGCCGGCGGACTGCAGCATCATCGACTGCACCCGGTTCATGCCCTTGGCGTCGTTTCCGTTGGCCGGCGCCATGAAGGCCGCCGCGGACTCGGCGGCCGACTTGCCGCCGCCCCCGACGCCCAGCACGGAATTGAACGCGGCCTGGCGCTGTTCGATCGCCTGCTGCTCCCGAGCCGCAGCCGCCATCTGCTTCCACTTGGCCATCTGCCGATCGGCGGCGACGTTGGCCTGGTCAGTGGCGGCGACGATCTGATGCTGGGCGCCCGCGCCGGCCTGACCGATCTCCTGGAAGTCGCGCTTGACCTCCGTCTTGCCGTCCGTCTGAAGGCGGATCGCAACCTGGCGCGTGGTCATGGATCAGTCCTCCTTCTGCCAGGCGCGCACGACGAACGGTTCAAGGTCGCCCAACAGTTCGGCCAGCATCGGCACGTCGGCGCCGGTCAGGTCCGCGACGGTCAGGACGGCGGCGAAGTCCCAGGCGTAGGGGCCGCCCTCAGTGGCGCGGATCTGCGAGCCGCAGGCTTCGATGGCGCGCCAGGTGGCCTCGCCGGCGTCAGTCTGCGGCCGGCTCAGCTCGTAAGGGCAGGTTTCGCAGATTTCCGGGCAGGCGCGGCAGTAGTCCCGGCCCCCGAACGGCGCGCCCGCGCCCTGGCCTTCTTCGGCTTTGAGGCCGGCGAAGTGCCAAGCGGCGAGGGCGCGGAGCCGTTTTTTTCCGCACTCCGCTGCAGGCCCGGGATGACATAGCCGGCGTCCACGGCCTGGTAGGCGGCCTCGCTCTGCTCCAGCAGCTCCTGGAGGTTGTCGGGCGTCAGGGGCAGCAGCTCGCCGTCCTGATCGCCGATCCCCTCCCAGGCCAACGCGCCCCAGCGCGCCGCGGCGATAGTGAAGGCGACTTCGGCGACGTCGCGGGTGTGACCGGCGGCCAGCACCGTTGCACCGGCGGTGATCCCCGCGGATTTGGCCTGGGTGGCCCAGGGCTTGAACTGGACGCGCACGCCCTCGGCGACGTCGATCCAGATGGGCTCGCGCCCGGTGGAAACCTTCAGCATGGGTGTCCTTCAGATGCGAGCGGCGCTCGCATGGCAAAACGGCGAAAGGGCCCGCCCCGCCGAAGCGGAGCGGGCGGGCTCAGTAGGCCGCGACGTCGTTGACCAGGGTCACGGTCAGGGTCTTGTGCAGGGTCGGGTGCTCGGCGGCCTGGCCGGCGAACTGCGCCTGGACACCGCCAGGGCCGGTGATCGGCAGCTTCGGCTTCGGCAGGTAGACCTGGTGATATTTGAAGGTCAGCGACTTGCCGGGCGCGATCTTCCAGGTGAACACGATCTCGACCGGCGTGCCGTTCGTCGCCAGATCCAGGATGGCGGTGTCCTTGAATCGGGTGGTGATACCGAGCCCCGCCGTGATCATGCCGGGGTCGATGCCCGAGATGCGGCCGTCCGAGCGGATGGCGTCGACCTTGTCGAGGCCGTTAGAGAA
>JAQGII010000477.1 GCA_028291305.1 Caulobacteraceae bacterium | reverse complement strand
GATCGCCGCAACCGCCGCCGCCGGAGCCGACCGACATCACCGTCTCGCCTGGCTGCAGGCTGATGCGCCCGATCGGGGGAATGGCTTCAACCGCGCCGCCGCGATGCACTTCCTGGGCGGCAACCCCGCCTGGCGTTCCGCCGCGCACGCCCTGCGCCGGATTCAGCACGCCGTCGCTGACGTAGGAGATCTGCATCTCGGCAACCGTCGGCCCCAGCTCCACCTGCAGGCTGGGCGCGCCGCAGTACTCGCCGGCTCCCTCGCTGTCAGCCAGCAGCTGCCGGCTGTGAATGCGGATCGGATGATGCAGCTCGGCCATCTCGATGCTGTCGACGAAGCAGAGCCCGGCGTTGCCCGCGTGGCTATAGGTCAGCCAGGCGTCTCCGTGGCGCGAAGCCGGTCCGCCGGTGCTGCCGAGGAAAAGCTGGTTGATATAGGCGTGTCCGGTGCGCGGGTCGTGACCGGAGACCACGCCCTTGTGCGGCGGGTTGACGGCGCCGACCTCGGCCACTGCGGTTTCGGCGCAGAGGGTCCCCATGGCCATCTGCACCGCCGCCACGATGCGGTCGGCCAGGTTGGTGGTGGATACGGAGAAGCTCACGGGGTGATGCCCGCCGCCGATGGTGCTGTGGTCGCGGATCAGGACCTCGACGCAGGACAGGCTGCCGGCGTTCTTGGGAATGTCGGCGTCGAGCCCGTTGAACACCCCGATCAGGGCGGCGGTGCGGGCGCAGGCCTCGCTGACGTTCAGGCCGCAGGGCAGCACGTCGATGTTGTCGCGCAGATCGACGACGATGCGCCGCTCGGCCGGCTTCAGGGTGACGGTGGCGTTGACGCGCACGCCGTCTGCGGGCGTGCCGGGCATCGGGTCGTGGGTGCTCGAGCCGTCGGCCGAGCCTTGCGGCAGAGCGGCGATCGCCGCCTCGGCGCGGCGACGGCCGTAGTCGAGCCACTGGCCGGAAAACGCCTCCAGCAGGTCCCAGCCCAGTTCCTCGCCGAGGCCGAGCAACTCACGCTCGCCGGTGCGCGCCGCCCCAATCATCGCCAGGAAGTCGCCGTACCACTGGTCCGGCACGCGGATGCGGGCGCGGCACATCCGCACGATGTCCTCGTTGGTGCGGTAGTCGTCCTGCACCTTCACGGCGGGGAAGATCAGGGCGCCTTCTTCGTAGACGTCGCGGGCCCCGGCGAAATAGGTCGTGGGAGCGCTGTCGCCGATATCCGCCTGATGCGCCTTCACCAGCACGGTGAAGCGGTGCACGCCGGCGTCGTCGATCACCGGAACCAGCACGGTGTGATCGGCCGCGTGGCTGCAGCCGTGGTAGGGCGAGTTGTGCAGGAAGGCGTCGCCGCGCTTCAGGACGGGATGGAAGTCGTGCATCGCCCGCGCCATCAGGTCCGGCCCGCTTAGCACATGGATCGGCAGGCTGTCGGCGGCGGTCACCAGTTGGCAATCGGCGGTGACGATGGCGCAGGACAGGTCCTTGGCGCGGTTGAGCACGCCGGACCGACCGGCGCGCAACACGGCGTTGGCCATCTTGCGGGCAATGCCGTCGAAGCGGCTGCGCAGGACCGCGAGGCGCGCGCCGCTGAGGCTCTGGGTCGGCATGGCTGCGCTCACAGGTCGATAACCAGGCTGCCCGACGCGGTGCGCATGAAGCGCGCCTCGTCGACGACGACAGTGGTGAAGGGCGATTCCACGATCGCAGGCCCCTGCATCATCTGGTCCTGCGGCAGGGCGGCCCAGTCATGCACGGTGGCGATGCAGGCCTCGCCGCTGGGCAGGACGATGCGGCGCGGCCTGGCGGGCTCGCCGCGCGCCGCCTTCATGGCTAGCCGCGAGGGATCCGGCTCGCGCAGTCGACAGGCCACCGCCACCCGCCAGCCCACGATCTCCACCGCGCTGTCGGGATCGGCGAAGGCGTAGAGTCGCTCGTGCTCGGTGTGGAAGGCCTGGATGAATGCGGCGACGTCGGCTTCGGTCTGGAAGCGGGCGCCGGGCAGCTCCACCTCGATTTCCCAGGCCTGGTCCGTGTACCGCGCTTCCGCGGTGTAGCTGTAGGTGACCTGCTTGGCGCCGGCCCCGGCGGCGCCGGCGAACATCCGGCACTCCGCCTCCAGCCCCTCGATGAGCGTATTGGCGCGGCTGGCGTCGAAGGCGCGGGTAGTCATATAGCCGGTCGCGCGGCGGTCGGTGGTCAGGTCGGAGATCAGGGCCCCGGCGGCGCTGAGCGTGGCGCCCGTTTCGGGCACCATCACCTTGGCGCAGCCCAGGCGGCGAGCGATGAAGACAAGGTTCATCCCGGCCGCGCCGCCGCCGCCGATCAGCACGGTGCTGGCCGGGTCGATACCCTGCTTGACGGTGATGTCGATGATCGCCTGGGTCATGGTCTCGGTGGCCAGCTCCACGATGGAGGTGGCGGTCTCCTCCACTGTCAGGCCGAGGGCGTCCGCAACCGTCTTGAGCGCCCGGGTCGCCGCCGGGGCGTCCAGGACCATGGCGCCGCCGAGGAAGAAGTCGGGGTCCAGGTAGCCCAGGGCCAGCGCGGCATCGGTGAAGGTGGGCGCCGTACCGCCGCGGCCGTAGCAGGCAGGGCCCGGCCGCGCGCCGGCGCTCTGCGGTCCCACATGCAGCACGCCGCCGTTGTCCACCCGGGCCAGGCTGCCGCCGCCCGCGCCGACGCTGCGCACGTCGACCGACGGGAACCCGGTGAGATGGCCGAGGATCGGGGCGCCGATCCACAGCTCGCGGGTCAGGGGGATGCGGCCGGCGCGGACGACGGAGACGTCGAAGGTGGTGCCGCCGGTGTCGGCGATGACGATATCGCCGCCCTCGGGCGCATCGGTCTCCAGCTTGGCGTAAGCCCGGCCGGCGACGGGCGCCATCGACGGACCCGAATTGACCACATGGATCGGCGCGCGGGCTACTTCGGCGGCGTCCATCACCCCGCCCTGGGAGGTCACCACCAGCACCCGGCCGCCAAAGCCGGCGGCGTGCAGCCGCTCGGTGAGCGACCCGAGATACTGCGTCATCATCGGCTTCAGCGACGCGTCGATGGCCGCGGCCGAGGCGCGCCGGAATTCGCGCGGGGCCGGGTTGAGTTGATGCGAGAGGGTGAAGGGCACCCCCGGCAGGTGCGCCTCGAGCAGTTCGCCGATGCGCAGTTCGTGCGCCGGATTGACGATCGACCACAGGAGGCACACCGCGACCGCCTCGACGGCTTCCGCCTTCAGCCGGGCCAACAGGTCGATCACCCCCGCTTCGTTGAGTGGGCGATGCACCGCGCCGTCGGCGTCGATGCGCTCGGCCGCTTCGAACACCAGGGCGCGGGGGATGTAGGGCGCGGGGTAGGGGGTCTGGAAGTCGAACGGGTCCGGCCGCCCGCCTTCACGCAGCAGGAGGATGTCCGGATGGCCCAGGGTGGTGATCAGGGCCGTGCGGGCGGTGTTGCCGGTGAGGACGGCGTTGATGGCGTGGGTGGTGGCGTGGACGAACACCTCGCCGCGGCCGAGCAGTTCGGCCAGGGAAAGCTCGCGGTCCTGCGCCGCCAGGGTCAGGGCGTCGAGGACGCCGCGCACCGGGTCGGACGCCACGGTGGGGGCCTTATACGACCGCCAGCCGCCCTCGTCCTCCACAACCAAGTCGGTGAAGGTGCCGCCGGTGTCACAAGAGAACCACATGGGCCCTCTCCGTCGTTTGCCTGAGACCAAGGATTTCGCGAGCCTCGTCGGGGCTGGCGATGGCCCCGCCGAGCAGTTCTACGATACTCACGGCCCGCTCGACGAGCGCCGCGTTGCCCGGCGCAAGGACGCCTCGGCTCAGGTAGAGGTTGTCCTCGAGCCCCACCCGCACATGGCCGCCGAGCAACACGCACTGCGCGACCATCGGGAACGAGGCCGCGCCGATGCCAAACCCGCCCCAATGGGCGCCCTCGGGCAGAAATTGCCTGAGGCTGAACATGGCCTGTGCGGTTGCAGGCGCACCGCCGGGCACGCCGAGGCAGATCTGGAAGAAGGGTGGCTCGTCGATCACGCCCTCGGCGATCAGCCGGCGCGCCAGGTCGATCTGGCCGACATCGAACACCTCCAGCTCCGGCTTGGCCCCGGCTGTGCGCGCCGCCACGGCCATCTTGCGCAGGTGGTCAGGGGTATTGAGGATGGCGTGGGCGCCGAAATTCATGGTGGCGATGTCGAGGCTGCAGATATCGGGTTTCAGCTCGACGACGTGCTGGACCCGCACCTCGGGGGAGGAGAGGGTCGAGCCGGGCCCGCCGCGAAGCGGATCCTCTTCGCTTGGGATGTAGCGGGCGCCGACGCCGGTGGTCAGGTTCAGGACCAGATTGGAGCCGCTGTCGCGGATCAGGCGCACGACTTCGCGGTAGTGGGTCAGCTCCATGCTGGTGCCGCCGGTCTCCAGGTCACGCACATGGATGTGGCAGACCGCCGCGCCGGCGCTCGCGGCGGCCAGACATTCGGCGGCTATCTGCGCCGGCGTGATCGGCACCGCAGTCATCTTCTCCGTATAGGCCCCGGCGCCGGTCACGGCGCAGGTGATGATGGTTTTGGACGCGGCCATGATCAGCCCTCCCACTCTACGTTGCCGCAGACGCTGATCTGCTGGCCGGTGATGTGCCGCGCGCCGTCCGACGCCAGGAAGACGGCGGCTTCGCCGATCTCGCGCGGCTCTATGCGGGTGCGCATGGAAATGAAGCCGAGGCGGGCCTGAAGCACCTGCTCATAGCTTATGCCTTCGCGCTGCGCCTTCTCCTGCATCAGGGTGCGGCCGCGCTCGTTTTCAATGGAGCCGGGCAGCAGGCTGTTGCAGCGGATATTGAAGGGGCCAAGCTCGCGGGCCAGGGTCTTGGTCATACCCTCGACCGCCGCCTTCGACACCACATAGGGCAGCCGGTTGGGCAGGCCGGTGCGGGTCGAGGTGGTGGAGATGTTGACGATCGAGCCCGAGCCCTGCGTTTTCAGACCCGGCGTGAAGGCGCGGATGATGTTGAACATGCCCGTGACGTTTACCCGCATCACGGCGTCCCAGGCCTCGTCGGTGATCTCGTCGACGGGACAGCGGGAGCCGCCGATCCCGGCGTTGTTGACGATGGCGTCCAAGCCGCCCATGGCCGAATCGATCCCTTGGGCCAGGCGGGCCACGTCGGTGGCCGAGCCTACGTCGGCAAGAGAACCGGTCAGTCCGGGGCGACCGGCGCAGGCCTGGTCCAGGCCGTTCTGGTCTATGTCGCAGATGTGGACGCGATAGCCGGCGGCCAGGAAGGCGTCGGCGATGGCCAGCCCGATGCCGGCCGCCCCCGCTGTTACTAAGACCCTGCGCCCCATTTGACCCTCATTCTAAACTGGTATCTGTTATAACACTCGTTGTTTCGGCGTCGCAATCCGTTTGGTGAAAGCGATTTTGTCACAGGCAGGCGAGCAAAATTGACTAGGCGTCGCCCTGTCGACGATGTTTCTGTTATAACAAGAACGGGCATGGAGAAGAGCGTGGCGGGTTTCGGGGATCTCAGGGCCGTCGCCGGCGACCTGTCGAACGGGACGACCACCAGCGTCGCCTTGACCGCCCGCGCCCTGGAGGCGGCGCAGGCCGCAGACGGGCAGGGCGGGATCGTTTTCACCCGGCTGTACGCCGAAGGGGCCGCCCTTGCCGCCGCTCGCTCCGACGCCCGCCGCGCCGCCGGCGCGGCCCTGTCGCCGCTGGACGGCGTACCCATCTCCATTAAGGACCTGTTCGACGTCGAAGGCGAGACCACCATGGCGGGATGCGTGGCCATGAAGGACGAACCTCCCGCGCCGATGGACGCGGCGGTGGTCGCCCGCCTTCGAGCGGCGGGCATGGTCATCGTCGGCAAGACGGTGATGACCGAGTTCGCCCTGTCCGGCCTGGGCCTCAATCCCAGCTACGGGACGCCGCTTGGGCCGTGGCAGCGGGAGAACGGGCGGATTGCGGGCGGGTCGTCTTCCGGTGCGGCGGCGTCGGTCGCCGACGGCATGGCCCTGGCGGCCATGGGCAGCGACACCGGGGGGTCGGTGCGCGTTCCGGCCGCCTTTTGCGGGTTGGTCGGCTTCAAGCCTACCGCTTCGCGCCTAAGTCGGGACGGCGTCTTCGCCCTGTCGCCCTCGTTGGATTCGGTCGGGCCGATCGCCCACACGGCGGGCTCCTGCGCCATGATCGACCACGCTCTGACCGGCGAGGAGGACGTCCCGTGGCGCGCTGCGCCCAGGTTGGGCGTGCCCAGGCAATACGTGCTGGAGGGTTTGGATGCGGAGGTCGCGGCCGCCTTCTCTGCCGCCCTCGAGCGGCTGGAAACCGCAGGCGCGCGGATCGTCGACGTGGACTTCCCCGAACTGGAGGATATTCCCGCGCTCGGCGCGGCGGGCGGCTTTTCCCCGATCGAGGGCTACGCAGCACACGCGGACCTGTTCGAGCGCATCGCCTCCCGTTGCGATCCCAGGGTGATGAGCCGGTTCATGCTGGGACGGGCAGCGTCGTCCTGCGCCTATGCCGAGATGATCGATCTGCGCGGCAGTCTGATCCGGCGGGCAGGGGACCGCGGCCGTGACATCGACGCCATGGTCTTCCCCACAACGCCGATGGTTCCGCCGAAGCTGGGTGATCTGCAGCAGGACGAGGCCTACACCGTCGCCAACGGCCGCGCGATCCGCAACGCAGCCGTCGCCAACATCCTCGACCGCTGCGCCATATCCATCCCCTGCCACACCCCGGGATCGGCCCCAGTGGGTTTCACCCTGATGATGGGCCGCGGAGCCGACCGCGCGCTCCTGGCCCTCGCGGAAATCGTCGAGGCAACGATCAGGGGCGCCTAGTTGGAGACCATCTTCAGGTCGGCTTGCTGGCCGGCGTCCTGGACGAGGGCCTTCTCCAACTCGATGGCGCCGTCGCGCAGATCCGCTTCCATCGACCGGCGGGCGCCGGCTGCGTCCCCGGCTCTCAGCGCACCCACGATGTCCAGGTGATGGCTGACGCCCTTCCTGGAGCGGTTGTAGGACGGATAGAGCAGGTTGAGCGACGGACCCAGCTTCAGCCACAGCTGCTGGATGGCTTCCACCAGCATCGGCATGTTCGACGCCCGATAGATGGTGAAGTGGAATTCCTCGTTTTCCGCCAGCACCCGCTTGTAGTCGTTACGGTCCATGGCGGCGATCAGGGCCAGTTGAAGCCGTTCGAGCGACTCGATCTGCGGGCGTC
>JAQGII010000469.1 GCA_028291305.1 Caulobacteraceae bacterium | reverse complement strand
GCAGTGCAGTTCGCCGCGCGCCAGGGCGGGCTTCAGCAGGTTCGACGCATCCATGGCCCCGTCTGATTTGCCGGCGCCGACCAGGGTGTGCATCTCGTCGATGAACAGGATGATCGAACCCTCGGCGGCGGTGACCTCGTTGAGGACGGCCTTCAGCCGCTCCTCGAACTCGCCGCGGTATTTTGCGCCGGCGATCAGGGCGCCCATGTCGAGCGACAGCAGCTGCTTGTCCTTCAGCCCCTCGGGCACGTCGCCGTCGACGATGCGCAGGGCCAGGCCCTCGACGATGGCGGTCTTGCCGACGCCGGGTTCGCCGATCAGCACGGGGTTGTTCTTGGTGCGGCGGCTGAGCACCTGGATGGTGCGGCGGATCTCTTCGTCGCGGCCGATGACGGGGTCCAGCTTGTCGTCGCGGGCGGCCTGGGTCAGGTCGCGGGCATAGCGTTTGAGGGCGTCATAGCCATCTTCCGACGAAGCGGAGTCGGCGGTGCGGCCCTTGCGGATGGCGGCGGCGGCGGTTTCCAGGCTTGAGGGCGTGACCCCGGCGGTCTTCAGCGCCTTGGCGGCGTCGCCCCCGTCCTTGGCCACGGCGGCCAGCAGGCGCTCGGTGGTGACGAAGGCGTCGCCGGCCTTCTTGGCGGCTTCCTCGGCCGCGGCGAACACCCGCGCGGTCTCGGGCCTCATGTAGAGCTGGCCCGAGCCGCCCTCGACCTTGGGCAGCTTGCCCAGCAGGGTGTCGGTTTCGGCCACGGCGACGTCAGGCTTGCCGCCCGCCGAGCGGATCAGCTGACGGGCCAGGCCGTCCTTCTCCTCCAGCAGCACCTTCAGCAGGTGCTCCGGGGCCAGCTGTTGGTGCCCGCGCGCCAGGGCCAGGCTCTGCGCCGACTGGATGGCCTGCTTGGCGCGATCCGAATAGAGGTCGATGTTCATTGACTGCCCCTCAAAGGCCATCCGCGAGCCTAACAGGCATCGCCGCGAAATACTGATGGGGTTGTGATTTAGGTGTGGCGCAAAAGGCACACAAGGGATGCGCCAAACAACCGCCATCCTAGGGACTGTCCTGGCATCCAGCGTTCGGGGCCATGGGGCATGGCGGAAGAGGCGCGGTCACTCGACCCTGCCCCCAGGGACATGCCCCTGCAAACGGCTGGTCCGGTATGCGCTACGAGATCATGACCGAAGCGATCAGCGCGAGAAGTCGCTGAAGCCAGGCCGAGACTCGAAGACCAATCTGATCGAACGGGAACCCGGGATGGATCGACCCGGGCCGCTCGCCCCGCCCCCCTGCGGGACCTAGACTTCCTCGGTCTCGGGCGTGGCCGGGGCTTCGCCTTCGCCGCCTTCGAAGCTGCGCGGGGCGCGGCGGCGGCGGGGCTTCTTGGCCTCGCCGACTTCGGCTTCCACCGCACGCGGGGGCGAGTCGGCGCGCGCCTGCAGGAAGGCCGGGGCGGGGCTCAGCGACCCGTCCTGCGAGCGCAGCTGACGCTGGCCCTCTTCGGCCGGGGCTTCGCTGGTCAGGGGCGTGGCTTCCGGTTCGACCACGGCCATCGGGTCGCGGGCCGGGCGGTCGCCGCGCTCGAAACGCTCGCGGCCGAAACGGTCCCGGCGCGGCGGACGGTCATCGCGCGGACGGTCCTCCCGCGGGCGCTCGTCGCGGGGACGTTCGTCGCGGGGACGATCCTCACGGACCTCACGCGGGCGCTCGTCGCGGGGACGGTCGTCGCGGTAGCGGTCCTGACGATCCTCGCGGGGACGATCCTCGCGGGGGCGCTCGTCGCGCGGCCGGTCGTCGCGGTTGAAGTTGCGGTCCTCGCGCGGACGCTCGTCGCGCTGGCGGTCGCGGCCCTGCCATTCGCCGCGATCCTGGCGCTGGTCGCCGTTGCCGTTGCTGCTGTCGCCCTCGGCGGCCGCTTCGGCCTCGCTCGACGGCTCCGGATCGGCCTGGGCGCCGCTTTCGTCCTCGAAGTCGATGTCGTAGCCGGAGGAGAAGGTGTCGCGGCCGATGATGTCGGCGACGGGGCGGTTGGGCTGCACCGCGCGCACGACCCGGAAATAATGTTCGGCGTGCTGCAGGTAGTTTTCGGCGAGGACCCGGTCGCCGCCGCTGGAGGCGTCGCGCGCCAGCTGCTGGTACTTCTCGAACACGTGCTGGGCGTTGCCGCGGATCTTGACGTTGTCCGGGCCGTTGGATTCGAACGACCGGTTGGCGTTGTGCTGCTGCGGCTTGCCGCTGTTGCCGCCCTGGGCGCCGCTCCCGCCCCGGTTGCGCCCACGCTGGCGCTTCATACCCTTGAAATCTCTCATCAATCGCTGACCGTTTCGCCGCCGCTTACGGACAGTCCGAAGCGTTGCGGTCGAGGTTGCCTTTCGGAGTTCGCCTGGCGGCCCGCCGGTATCCGGCTGGGCGCCCGATCATAAGCCCCGTTCCCACTCAGGCGCGCGGCGCGAAGCCGTCGCGATTTGCCGGGAGCCGCTGCGATCCCGTGGGGACCGCTCAGACCGACGATTTGGGTGAAGACCCTTCTGATGTAGCGAACGAGTCGTTCAAATCCAAGGCTTTTATGAGGGATGCACGCGGTTTATTGCCGCTAGGCCTTGGCGCGGCCGATCACCACCCGGTCGCGCTGGCCCAGGTCGCTGACCACGCGGCAGTAGCCGGCGCCCCCCGCCCGCATCAGGGCCTCCACCGCCTGCCCCTGGTCGTGGCCGATCTCCAGGGCGAACACCCCGGCCGGCCTCAGCACGCGCAGCACCTCCGGCGCCAGCACCCGGTAGGCGTCGAGCCCGTCCGGCCCGCCGTCCAGCGCCAGGCGCGGCTCGTGCACGCTGACCTCCGGCTCCAGGGCGGCGATGTCGCCGCTGGGGATGTAGGGCGGATTGGCGGCCACCGCGTCAAAGGCCGCGTCGGGCTGGCCCTGGGTCCAGGAGGCGTGGACGAAGCCCGCGCGGTCCTCCAGCTTGAGCAGCGCCGCGTTCTCCCGCGCCACCTCCAGCGCTGCGGTCGAGATGTCCACCCCCACCCCGCTCCACGCCGGCCGTTCGGCCAGCAGGGCGAGCAGGATGGCCCCCGAGCCGGTCCCCAGGTCGAGGATGCGCATGGGCGCCTCCTCCGGCAGGGACTTCAGCAGGGCGTCGACGAGGGTCTCGGTGTCCGGACGCGGGGTCAGCACGTCGGCGGTGACCTTCAGCTCCACCTTCCAGAAGCCCTTGCGCCCCAGGATATGGCTGACCGGCTCGCGCGCCTCGCGCCGCGCCAGCAGGGCCTCCAGGGCGGCCGCCTGCGCGGCGGTGAGCAGCCGGTGCGGATCGGTCAGGATGTCGGTGCGGCTGGCGCCGGCCGCCGCCTCCAGCAGTAGGCGGGCGTCGATCACCGGCCCGTCGACGCCGGCCGCCTCCAGCCGCCGCCGCGCCTGGGTCCAGGCCTGGACGAGGGTGAGGCTCATCGGGACCTCGCGGGCGCCGTCGCCGGATCGCCCACCGCCAGCCGGCCGCCGCCGGTGACCTCGGCATAGACGCCGCAGCACATGTGGCCGTAACCGGCGAACAGTTCGGCGACCATGTCGATGTCCTTTTCGCCGCTGACCGGATCGACGTGGGTGGCGGCGCAGCGGACGGTGTCGTCCAGCACCGTCAGCTCGACCTCGCCCAGGCGCAGGATCCCGCCGACCTGGTCATGTTCCGCCCAGGCGGGCCAGCCCTCCACCAGCACATTGGCGCGGAAGCGCGCGGCGTCGACGGGGCGGCCCAGCCGCCGTTCCAGGTCCCGGACGCTGTCCAGGCTGAGCACCGAGACGAAGCCCTTGCGGCTGTCCATGAAGCGGTGGCCGTCCGGCGCCGTCAGGACCTTCAGCGGGCCCTGGCTGTCGTCGGGCGCCTGCCCGGCCACGAAGCGTCCCAGCCACGCTTCGAAGGCCGCC
>JAQGII010000458.1 GCA_028291305.1 Caulobacteraceae bacterium | reverse complement strand
GCCCGGCGATCCCTCGCCGGGCCTTTTTTCCGTCTGCGGCCCAGGTCGCCGCCGGCCATGCCGGCCGCCGGCGTGCAAATTTTCCGCCGACTGCTGTCGGCCGCGGGCATAGTCTTTCGTCCTCAGGTTCAGACGAGAGATCGCCATGCTGTACGCCCTGCTTTGCTATCACGAGGAAGACGTCGTCTGCGGCTGGAGCCGCGAGGAGGACGCCGCGGTCATGGCCAAGCTGGCCGTGGTCCAGGATCGGCTGGCCCGGTCGGGCCAGCTCGGCCCCGTGGCCCGGCTGCTGCCGACCACCGCGGCCACCACCCTGCGCAAGGACCGGGACCCGCCCCTGGTGATCGACGGCCCGTTCGCCGAGACCAAGGAGCAGCTGCTCGGCTTCTATGTGCTGGACTGCGCCGACCTGGAGGAGGCGCTGGGGATCGCCCGGGAGCTCGGCCGGATCAATCCGGGCGGGTCCTATGAGATCCGGCCGATCGGCTACTACCAGCCCAGCCAATTGGCGGCCGAGTCCGCAGTCGCCGCCCCATGACCGACGTCGCCTGGATCGAGGCGGCGATCACCGCCGCCCGCCCCCGGGCGGTGGCGGCCCTGCTGCGCTATTTCCGCGACCTGGACGCGGCGGAGGAGGGTTTCCAGGAGGCGTGCCTGCGGGCGCTGAGGACCTGGCCGCGCAACGGCCCGCCGCGCGACGCGGCCGCCTGGCTGATCCTGGTCGGGCGCAACGCCGCCATCGATGGCGTGCGCCGCCGCAGCCGGCAGGAGCCCCTGCCGGACGAGGCGGCCCTGTCGGACCTGGAGGACGCCGAGGAGGCCCTGGCCGAGCGGCTCGACGGCGCCCATTATCGCGACGACATCCTGCGCCTGCTGTTCGTCTGCTGCCATCCGGACCTGCCCGCGACCCAGCAGATCGCCCTGGCCCTGCGCATCGTCTGCGGCCTGTCGGTGGCGCAGATCGCCCGCGCCTTCCTGGTCGGCGAGGCGGCCATGGAGCAGCGCATCACCCGCGCCAAGGCCAGGATCGGCCAGTCGCAGAGCAGGAACGGGGCGGACGCGTCGTTCGCCGCCCCCGGCGCCGTGGAGCGGGCCGAGCGGCTCGCCGCGGTGACGGCCATGGTCTACCTGATCTTCAACGAGGGCTATTCCGGTCCCGCCGTCGCCGCCGCGGGCGACGCCCGCTCGGGCCTGTGCGACGAGGCGATCCGGCTGGGCCGGCTGCTGCTGCGCCTGTTCCAGACCGAGCCCGAACTGATGGGCCTGGTGGCCCTGATGCTGCTGCAGCACGCCCGCCGCAACGCCCGCTTCGACGCCGACGGCGGCGTGGTCCTGATGGAGGAGCAGGACCGCGCGCTGTGGGACGGCAAGATGATCGCCGAGGGCCTGGCCCTGATCGACAAGGCGATGCGTCACCGCCGGGCGGGGCCCTACCAGGTGCAGGCGGCCATCGCGGCGCTGCACGCCCGCGCGGCCCGGCCGCAGGACACCGACTGGGCGCAGATCGACCGGCTCTACGCCGCCCTGGAGCGGATGCAGCCGTCGCCGGTGATCACGCTCAACCGGGCGGTGGCGGTGTGCAAGGTGCAGGGCGCCGGCGCGGCCCTGGCCATGATCGAGCCGCTGGAGGCGCGCCTGTCGGGCTATTTCCACTATTTCGGCCTCAAAGGGGCCCTGCTGCTGGAGCTGCAGCGGACCGACGAGGCGCGCGAGGCCTTCGGCCGCGCCATCGCTCTTGCCAAGACGGCCGCCGAAGCGGCCCATATCCGCCAGCGTCTGGACCGGCTGATCGCCGACAGCGCCGCGCCGCCGCGGGCGGGGCAGGGCCAAGACAAACAATGCGGGGCGATTGTCGGGCGGGGCGCGCCGGCGACGTCCTAGATTGTTAGAGCACGTCGGGCGGCGAAACCGGTATCCACTTTCGCCTGACGTGCTCCAGGGTCGCAAGGGTCGTCACACGGGGGAACCGCCATGCCAATTCTCGTCATCGTCGCCGTCGTCGCGGGGGCCGCCGTCGTCGGCGTCCTGGGGCTGGCGGCCGCCAAGCCGAACGTCTTCCGCCTGACCCGCAGCGCGCGGATCAAGGCGCCGCCGCAGGCCATCTACGCCTATGTGGCCGACTTCCGCCGCTGGACCGAGTGGTCGCCCTGGGAAGACGTCGACGCCGATTTGAAGCGCGACTATTCGGGCGCCGCCAGCGGCGTCGGCGCGGTCTACGACTGGGAAGGCAGGAAGACCGGCGTCGGCCGCATGGAGATCACCGACGCGGCCGCGCCCCGGCGCCTCGGCATCAAGCTGGACTTCATCAAACCGTTCGAGGCGCACAACGCCTGCGAATTCAGCTTCGAGCCGGCCGACGAGGCGGGGGTGACCGCGGTCACCTGGTCGATGCAGGGGCCGCTGCCCTTCATGGCCAAGGTGATGCATGTGTTCATGAACATGGAGAAGATGGTCGGCCCGTCGTTCGAGAAGGGCCTGGCCAAGCTGAAGGGCCTGGCCGAGGCGTCGCCCGCGGCCTGACCGCGGACCCGGCATGGCGGCCCGCGGCGCGGCGGTGTATCCACCGGTCTCCTAGGAGTCGCCCATGCCCCTCGTCCTGATCGTCCTCGGCCTGCACATCCTGGCCGCCCTGTTCTGGCTGCTGTCGTCCTTCATCCTCGCCCGCGCCAGCGGCGCCGGATCGCAGAAGATGTTCCGCTGGCAGATGGCGGCGGCGACCCTGGCGATCTTCACCGGCGGCGGGCTGTGGTCGATGTTCCACCGGGGCCTGTTCGGCCCCGCCGAGATGATCCTGGCGGGCGGGGCGCTGTGCGCCATCGCCGCCGCCGGGGTCCAGGGCGCCATGGTCGGCGGCCCCATCCGCCGGCTGAAGAGCGGCGCCCTCGGCCAGGAGGAGGCCCTGCGCCGGATCACCCTGGGCCAGCGCATCTCGGCCGGCCTGCTGGCCGTCGCCCTGATCACCATGGTCGCCGCCCCCCACGCCCTGCCCTGACATGCAGGCTGCGCAAACGGCGGTCGCCGTCCGCCCGGCCCGGCGCCTCGACACGCCCGTCATCCACGGCTTCGTCCGCCAACTAGCCGAGTATGAGAAGCTGCTGCACGCCGTGCAGGCCACCGAAGCCGACCTCGCCGAGGCCCTGTTCGGGACCGCGCCGCGCGCCTGGTGCGAGATCGCCGAAGCGGGCGGCGCGCCGGTGGGCTTCGCCCTGTGGTTCTACACCTACTCCACCTTCCGCGGCCGGGCCGGCATCTACCTGGAGGACCTGTTCGTGGTCCCCGAGGCGCGCGGGCTGGGAGCCGGCCGGGCGCTGCTGGCCAGCCTCGCCCGGCGCTGCGTCGACGAGGACCTGGGCCGCCTGGAATGGGCGGTGCTCGACTGGAACGCCCCGGCGATCGCCTTCTATGACAGCCTGGCCGCCGAGACGATGGACGACTGGACCGTGCGCCGGCTGGACGGCGGCGCCCTGCGGGCCCTGGCCGAGGGTCGTTGATCCGGCTGCGCCTGGGGGAGCGCTTTAGTTGCTGCAAAGCTTCGCCGTGGGTTGGCCGGATCGCCGTTTCGGGCGTTAGATCAGCATCATGGCGACTCTCCCTCCGACTTCGGCCTCGTCCGCCGCGCGCAACGCCCTGGTCCTGATCGCGGTGATCGCCACGGGCGCCGCCCTGTTCCTGCTGCGCTCGATCCTGACGCCGCTGGCCCTGGCGCTGTTCCTGATGGTCATCATCGACGGCCTGTCGCGGGTGCTGCGCCAGCGCCTGCCGGTGCTGTCGGAAGGCGTGGCCCTGACCGTGGCCATCCTGGTGACCGTGGCCGGCTTCGGCGGCACCGTGCTGCTGATCGCCGGCAACGCCCCGGGCTTCATCGGTCAGCTGGTGGCCGACACCCCGCGCCTGAACGCCATCATCGTCGATGTGGCCGCCCGGCTGCACATCCACTCGCCGCCCACCGTGGAGCGCCTGGCGCGCCAGCTCGACCCGGCCAAATACGCCGGCGGCGTGGCCCAGACCCTGCAGGGGCTGATGTCCAGCCTGTTCTCCATCCTGCTGTACCTGGGCTTCCTGTTCGCCTCGCGGGCCGGCTTCCGGCGCAAGACGATCCGGCTGTTTCCCCGGCGCGAGGAGCGCAGCAATGCGCTGCAGGCCTTCCAGCACATCCGCAACGGCATCGAGCGCTACCTGTGGATCCAGACCGTCACGGGCCTGATGATCGCCGTCGCCTCCACCGCCATCCTGCTGGCGGTGGACATGCCCAATGCGGTGCTGTGGGGCTTCCTGATCCTGGTCGCCAGCTATGTCCCGATCATCGGCGGCCTAGCCGGCCAGTTCC
>JAQGII010000444.1 GCA_028291305.1 Caulobacteraceae bacterium | reverse complement strand
AGGATCGCCTGGCTCTTGCGGTTGCGCGCCTGCTTGGCCGAGCCGCCGGCGCTGTCGCCCTCCACCAGGAAGATCTCCGCCCCGTCGATGGCGTTGCCGGAGCAATCCGCCAGCTTGCCGGGAAGGCGCAGCTTGCGGGTGGCGCTGGCGCGGGCGACCTCCTTGTCGCGCCGGCGCTTCAGCCGCTCCTCGGCCCGCTCGATGACGAACTGCAGCAGCGCGCTGGCGGCCTTCGGCTGGGCGGTCAGCCAGTGGTCGAAGGGGTCGCGCAGGGCGACCTCCACCAGGCGCTGGGCCTCGGCCGACGACAGGCGCTCCTTGGTCTGGCCCTGGAATTCCGGATTGCGGATGAAGACGGAGACCAGCACCCCGGCCTGGGCGATGACGTCCTCGGCGGTGATCAGGCCGCCGCGCTTCTCGCCGGTCAGTTCGGCATAGGCCTTCAGGCCCCGCGTCAGGGCCGCGCGCAGGCCGGCTTCGTGGGTGCCGCCTTCGGGGGTGGGCACGGTGTTGCAGTAGGACTGCATGAAGCCGTCGGCCTCGCCGAAGCCCTGCGGGCTCCAGGTCAACGCCCATTCCACGGCGCCCCCTTCGCCTTTCCGCTCGATCCGGCCGGAGAAGGCCTCGGGGGTCACGGTCTCGATCCCCTGGGTGCGCTCGGCCAGGAAGTCGGCCAGGCCGTTGGGGAAGTGGAACACCGCCTCCTCGGGCGTCTGATCGTGGATGCGTTCCTTCGCGCAGGACCAGCGAATCTCGACGCCGCGGAACAGATAGGCCTTGGAGCGGGCCATGCGGTGCAGGCGCGCCGGCTTGAAGGCGACGTCGTGGCCGAAGATCTGCTCGTCCGGCAGGAAGCAGATCGAGGTGCCGTGCTTCCTGGAGGGGCCGACCTGCTCCAGGGCCCCCACGGGCTTGCCGCGCGAGAAGCTCTGCTTCCACTCGAAGCCGTCGCGCCACACCCGCACGTCGACCCGCGCCGACAGGGCGTTGACCACCGACACGCCTACGCCGTGCAGGCCGCCGGAGGTCTCGTAGTTCTTGCCCGAGAACTTCCCGCCCGAGTGCAGCACGGTCATGATGATCTCGAGCGCGGACTTGGTCGGGTCCTTCGGATAGGGGTCCACTGGGATGCCGCGGCCGTCGTCGCGCACGGTCAGGGAGCCGTCGGCGTTCAGCGAAACCTCGATCAGCTTGGCGTGGCCGGCCACGGCCTCGTCCATGCTGTTGTCCAGCACCTCGGCGAACAGGTGGTGCAGGGCCCGCTCGTCGGTGCCGCCGATGTACATGCCCGGCCGCTTGCGCACCGGCTCCAGGCCCTCGAGGACCTCGATGTCCTTGGCCGAATAGGCGTTGGCGGAAGAGGGGACCGGGGCGTGGCTCGCCGCCGCCTGGGCGGCGGGCAGCGGGGCGGCCGGCGCCGGGGCGAGGGCGTCGTCGAACAGGTCTGCGATGGAGGGTTTGGGGGCGGCCGTGGACATGCGGGAAATGTGGGGCGATTCGGAGTGGCCTCGGTATGCGGCCGAAGGGGCGCAGTGGCAACTGTCCACACGGCTGCGCGAGCCGATGGACGCCGGCGGTCCGCGCCTTTAGCATCCGCCCGCCCGATATGGGCGCCGTCGGGGGGCGGTCCAAGCGTGAGACGCCTTCGATGATCCGTGAATTGGCCGCCGCGGCGGCCCTGTCTGGCCTCCTGTCCGGTCTCGCCGCCCACGCCCAGCCCGCCAAGGTCGAGCCTGCGCCCGCCGCGGCGGCCGACCAGCCCCAGGACGCCACGGTGGCGGTGGAGGCCGGCGGCGACAGCGACGCCCTGCTCTACGGCTCCTATCTGCGGCCCGCCGGCGGCGGCTCCTATCCGGCGGTGCTGATCCTGCCGGCCCAGGGCAGCGACCGCAACGGCAACAGCTCGACCGCCGACGGGCCCAAGCCCGACACCTACCGTCTGCTGGCCAGGGACCTCGCCGCCAAGGGTGTCGCCTCCTTGCGCATCGACAAGCGCGGGGTGGGGGCCAGCGCCAAGGCCATCTTGCGCGAGGAGGACCTGCGGTTCGACACCTATGTCGACGACGCCGTGACCTGGACCAAGTTCCTGAAGGCGCAGCCCAAGGTGAACTGCATGGCCATCCTCGGCCATGCCGAGAGCGCCCTGGCGGCGGCCCTGGCGGCCAAGAAGATCAAGGTCTGCGCCCTGATCGAGGTCGCCGGCGCCGGCAAGCCTGCCGCCGCCATGCTCGCCGCCCAGCTGAAGACGGCCGTGGACACCAAGGGCATGGACCAGCCGCTCTACGACCAGGCGACCAAGATCCTCAACACCCTGGCCAACGGCAAGACCGTGGCCGATCCGCCGGAGAAGCTGAAGGCCCTGTTCCGGCCCAGCGTGCAGCCCTATCTGATCTCCTGGCTGGACCTGAATCCGGTCGAGGCGCTCAAGACCGCGCCGCCGACCCTGGTGCTGCAGGGCGCCAGCGACCTGCAGTCCAGCCCCGAAGACGCCCAGCGACTCGCCGCCGCCCCCAAGTTCGCCAAGCTGGTGATGGTGGCGGGCGCCGACCACGACCTGA
>JAQGII010000431.1 GCA_028291305.1 Caulobacteraceae bacterium | reverse complement strand
TGGGGCTGAGCACCAGCACCCGGGCGCCGCGGCGCGGAGCCTTCTTCGGGTTGGCGGCCAGGCGGTGCAGGATCGGCAGGGCGAAGGCGGCGGTCTTGCCGGTGCCCGTCTGGGCGATGCCGAGCAGGTCCTTGCCTTGCATGACGTGGGGAATGGCCTGCGCCTGGATCGGCGTGGGCTGGGTGTAGCCTTCGGCGGTCAGCGCTTTGAGAAGCGGCTGGGCCAGGCCGAGGTCGGTGAATTGAGTCAAAAGACTATCTTTCGCATAGGCGCATGCGCAGCCTCGATCCGTGATCGGGCCGCGGTGCGCGGGACTTGGGAAGCGCCCCGCGTGATCCTGGGCGATTTATGGAACGACTAAGGGCGCTCGACAGGGCGGGACGCTAAGAATGCATCCCCTCACGCGGCTGGAGCGCCTCGGCGTCATTGGCGACGCAGGCGGTAGATGGAGCGCAAGAGGTTAAAAGTCAATGAATTTTGCTTGACCGTAGCATGCGCCCGGATGTTGCGGCGCGCGCGGACACGCTCTCCCGCTGAGGATCACTGGGCGCAGCGCGTCTTCTGGCCCTGGCTGTCGGCGCCGGCCGCTGCCGAGCCGATCTGCGCCCACACCGACTGCGCCTGCTCCCTGGAGCGGCAGGTCAGCGCCCCCCGCTCCAGTTTCGACTGAGTCGCCTGCGCCTGGGCGCGGAGGGCCTCGAGGCTCACGCAGGCCCGCATCGAGTCATAGAAGCCGCCGACCTCGGCCAGGCATTCCTCCTCCCCGTCGGCAGGCGGCGGCGGCTCGGAGATGGCGGGCATCCGGTCTTCGACCCGGATCGCGCTGCAGGCGGCGAAGGCCGCGTTGGCGTCCGTGAGCGACTTGGACAGGGCGCGGAAGGCCGCGTTCGCTTCCTGCCGGCCTTCGGGAGTGCGGGTGGCCAGGGCGGTCCACGCTACGCCCTGGACGATCAGGCGGCGTGCGGCGGCCACCGCCGTCCGCTGCGGCGGGGTCAGGGATTGCGCGGCCGGGCTGGGCAGTTCGCCGGACTCCTGCATGTGCTGGACCTCCAGCGCGTAGGCCGAGGCGCACAACGCGTCGGAAGGCGGCTGGACCGCGAGCGTCGCGCCGATGAGAAGCGTGATCATGGTCCGACGCTAGTCCTGTGACGGGCGGATTCAAGGCGGCCGTGCATCGGCCGGGGCTCACCGGCGGCTTACCAGCCGCGCCCCGGGTTGCTATCCTCGCCGCCATGCCCGCGCCGCCCAGCCCCGTCGCGCCACCCGACGACCGCAAGATCGGCAACATCGAGCGCCTGCGGGGACTGGCCGCCCTGGCGGTCGTGATCTGCCACATCGCCGGCCACTTCTACGGTTTCACCCGCGACAGCCCCGGTCCTGAAAGGCTGTTCGCCTGGCTGGGCCAGGCCGGCGTGGCCCTGTTCTTCGTCATCAGCGGCTTCTGCATCCGGCTGCCGGAGGCGCGCGCCCTGGCCGGCGGCGGCGTGGTGCGGCTGGACGTGCGCGAGTTCCTGGCGCGCCGCTTCATCCGCATCGCCCCGCCCTATTGGCTGGCGCTGGCCGCCTCCATCGCCGTCGGCGCCCTGATCGAAACCGAGCTGATCGATGGCGCCCGCGGTCCCGTCGATATCGCGGCCCACGCCCTCGTCCTGCACACGCTGTGGCCCTCCACCTTCCTCGGCACCAACGGCGTGTTCTGGACCATCGGCCTGGAGGTGCATTTCTACCTGGCCTACCTGCTGTTCGCCAACCGCCCGGCGCGGGTCTGGACGGCGGCGGCGCTGCTGGCCCTGGGCCTGGCCGTGTTCGGCGCAGCGTCCACGACGCTGCCCGCAGACAACCCCTGGCGCATCGTCGGCCAGGGGATCTTCCTGACCTCGTTCTGGCAATGGTACCTGGGCGCGCTGATCGCCGACTGGTGGGTGCAGCGCCGCCCCGCGGCCCCCGCCGCCGTCCTCTGGATGGCCCGCGCCGTGGCCGTCGCCGCCGCCCTGTCGCTCGGCCTCGCCGACCCCCGGGTGCTGGGACTGCACATCAACGGCTGGATCCTTCCCTTCGCCGCCGCGGCCATCGTCGCCCTGTTCGTCGTGCGGCCCGCCCACAGCCCCGCCCCATCCCGCCTGCTGGAGCCGTTCAACCTCCTCGGCCGGGCGTCCTATTCGCTCTACCTGTTCCACCCGGTCGCCCTGTCGCTGGCGGCCTTCGCCATTCTGCAGGGAGCTCTGCCGGCGTGGGCCGGCCCGGCGACCTGCCTGGCGCTGGCTATCCTGCTGGCCATGGCCTCGTACGCCCTGGTGGAGCGGCCCCTGTTGCGGTGGCGGTCGCGCCTGCGCCGCAACCGCGCCTCGTCGGTCGTCGGCGAGCCGGCGGAAGCGGCGACCGCCTGAACATCGCCTGCATCGCCGCGCGGCAGAATCTGCGATGAAGGGACGCCCGCGCCGATCCGGCGGGCTTCCAGCCGCGAGCGACGGATGAAGCCTCCCCTCAAGCGCCTCTCCGACCTCAAGGGCTCGGACCCGCACGGCAAGACCTTCGCCCCGCCGAGCCCCAGGGTGTCGCGCCAGAAGAAGGGCACGGTGCTCACGCCGGCCGAGCGCGCGGCCTTCCTGGCGTCGCGGCCGGACCTGAAGCCGAAGGCCTAGACAGGCTGGTCCCTGGCCTTCTCCGCCACCAGCATGGACTGCAGGATCTGGGTGGAGATGTCGCCGACCGTTCCGGGGGAGTGCGAGAGGAACAGGGTATTGGTCTTGTCGTTCTCGCCGATCGATTTGAGCGTGTCGAAGTACTGGGTCACCAGCACCAGCTGCATGACTTCCGAGGCGCTGGTGCCGCCGATGGCCTTCTGGAACTGCTCGATGGAGCCTTGCAACCCCTCGATGATCGCCTTTCTCTGATTGGCGATGCCCTGCCCTTGCAGGGCCTTGCTCTCGGCCTCGGCCTCGGCCTTCTTGACCACCAGGATCTTCTCGGCCTCGCCCCTGGCGTTGGCGGCGACCTGCTCGCGCTGCGCGGCGTTGATGTCGTTCATCGCCGACTTGACCTTCTCGTCGGGGACGATGTCGGTGACCAGCACGTTGACGATCTCGTAGCCGAAGCCGGCCATGTCCACGTCCAGCTCCTTCTTCACCGCCGCGGCGATGCCCGACTGGCTGGCGAACACCTCGTCCAGGGTCATGCCCGGCACGTGCCCGAGGATGACCTGTTCGACGTAGGACTGGATCTGCTGATCGGGGTTGGCCAGCCGGTAATAGGCGTCATAGACGGCTTCGGGCCGGACCCGGTTCTGCACCGAGATCGGGATGGTGACGAACACGTTGTCCTTGGTCTTCGTTTCCATGGTCAGAGTGATCTGGTTCACCCGCAGGCTGACCCTTCCATCGACCCGGTCGACGAATGGCCATTTCCAGTTCAGGCCGGGGTCGGCGACCCGCAGGAATTTGCCGAACCTCGTGATGATGGCGACCTGGGCGGTGTCGACGGTGAAGAAACTCCCCAGCACCAGGTAAAGGACGAGGAAAACCAGGACCGCGATGGGAACCCAGGACAGCAACGGCGCATCTCCTCTTGCCGGACCGGCCCCGTCGCGGGCGACATGGACCCAAGCTCGGGCTCGGCCATCTGAGCCGCAAGGACGCCGGCGCACAAGGGCGCGTAGCGACGGGGAGCAGATCGCCTAGGCGTAGTAGAAGACGGCGCCGCCGGCAGGCCGGGCCCGCCACCCCTCCAGGGCGTCGCGCGTCGCGGCGAGCAGGGAGGCGATATTGACCGGCTTGCCCAGGTGCAGATCGGCGCCCGCCGCCATCGCCTCATCAATGTCCCGAGGCGCCACGTGCGCGCTGACCATGATGATCGGGGTCCGCGCCAGACCGCGCTCGGCCTCGAAGGCGCGCATGACGCGGGTGGCCGTGTAGCCGTTCACCACCGGCATCTGGATATCCATGAACACGACATCGAACTTGCTTCGCGCGAAGGTTTCGCAGGCGGCCTGGCCGTTCTCGGCCTCGACGACGACTGCCCCCGCCTCGGTCAAGGTCACCTCGAGGATCTTTCTATTGATCGCGTTGTCGTCCACGACGAGGGCCCGACACGGCCGCCCCTCGACGATCAACGTCCCAAAACCACGCAAACCCATAGCCAGCCCCTTGACCCGGGACCAATACTGCAACGCAAATGGTTATATATTTACAACCAAGCCAGAGGTCCCGTCGGCCGCCTGTTTGAGCGCTATTGCGCCACCAGCGCTTCGGCCTGGATCAGGTCCACCGACACCAGCTGCGAGATGCCCCGCTCGGGCATGGTCACGCCGAACAGGCGGTCCATGCGCGCCATGGTTACCGGGTTGTGGGTGATGGCGACGAAGCGCGTCTGGGTGCGGCTGCGCATCTCGTGCAACATGTTGCAAAACCGGTCGACGTTGGCGTCGTCCAGTGGCGCGTCCACCTCGTCGAGCACGCAGATGGGCGCGGGATTGGCCAGGAACACGCCGAAGATCAGCGCCGCGGCGGTCAGGGCCTGCTCGCCCCCGGACATTAGCGACATCGTGGCCAGCCGCTTGCCCGGCGGGCAGGCGAAGATCTCCAGGCCCGCCTCCAGCGGGTCGTCGGACTCGATCAGCCGCAGCTCGGCCTCCCCGCCCCCGAACAGGGCCTGGAAGAGGGTCTGGAAGTGACCGTTGATCACGTCGAAGGCGGCCAGCAGGCGCTCGCGGCCTTCGGCGTTCAGCTCCTCGATGCCCTGGCGCAGGCGCGCCACGGCGCCCGACAGGTCGGCCCGCTCCAGCCGCATCGTCTCCAGCCGCGCGGCGTGCTCCTGCGCCTCGTCCTCGGCCCGCAGGTTGACCAGCCCGAGGGCGTCGCGCTCGCGCTCCAAGGCGCGCATATGCTGCTCTACCCCCGCCGGATCGCCGGGGATGGCGGCGGCGTCTTCCTGCAGCTTGCGACCCAGGGCCTCCGGCTCCACCTGCACCGCCTCGCGGATGTCGCCGGTGATCTCCACCAGCCGCTCGCGCGCCGCCTCCAGCCGCGCGGTCAGCGCCGCCATCCGCTCGCGGGCCTCGGACGCGTCATGGTCGGCGGCGCGCGACGCGCGGTCGCTGTCGGCCAGCACCGTCTCGGCGGCCCCGAGGGCGTCCGCCGCCTTGGACCGGCGCGCCTCGGCCAGGGTGAAATCGTCCAGCAGCTTTGCCTTGCGGCCGTTCAGCGCCTGGGGCGTCTCGCGCGCGCCGACCAGGGCACGTTCGGTCTTCTCCCGATCCTGCGCCAGGGTCTCCAGCCGCTTGGCCGCGGCGGCGGTGCGGCGCGACCAGTCGTCATGGTCGCGGGTAACGAGTTCCAGCCGGCGCTGGCGGCCGTCACGCTCGCGCCGCTCGATGTCCAGCGCCGCGCGGGCGTCCGAGGCGGCCTCGCGGGCGGCGGCGGCGGCCTGACGCGCGTCGGCCACCGGCGCCGTCAGGATCTCGGAGCGGGCGCGGGCCTCGGCGTCGCGCTCGGCCTGCAGCAGCGCCTGCGCCGCCTCGGCGCGTTCGGCCTCGAAGCGGGCGATGGTCTCGTCCAGCGACTGGGCGCGGGCCTCGCGGCGGGCCCCCTCGCGCGCCAGGGCATCCACGGCGTCGCGCGCCTGTCCCAGCGCGCGTTCGGCCTCCGGCGGCGCCCGGCGGGCTTCGCGCACGGCGTCCTCGGCCTTGCGCAGCGCCTCAGCGGTGGATTTCTGATCGGCGGCGGACTTGGCGGCGGCCGGGGCCAGTTGATCGATCTCGGCTTCCAGTTCGGCCAGCCGGGTCTTCTGCGCCATGCGCACGGCCGCCGGGCGCGGCGCCTCGGCCCGCGACACGAACCCGTCCCAGCGCCACAGGTCGCCCTCGCGCGACACCAGCCGCGCGCCCACCGGGAGGCTATCCTGCAGCCGGTCGCCGTCGTTGCGCTCCACCAGGCCGACAAAGGCCAGGCGCGCGTCCAGCACCCCCGGCGCCCTGACCAGCGGTCCGAGCGCCACGACGCCGTCGGACCAGGCCGGGGCGCTCGCCTGCGCCCCGCCCCAATAGGCCGCCGCCTTGGCGTCCAGCGCGGCGTCCAGGTCATCGCCCAGGGCGGCAGCCAGGGCCGCTTCCAGGCCGCGCTGGGGGGCCACCGAATCCGAGGCGCGGGCGAAGCCGCCCTTCAGGCTCGGCGCCGCGAGCTGGGCCAGGCCCCGCGCCTCGGCCTTGAGCCGGGCCAGCTGGTCCTCCGCCTTGCGCGCGGCGTCGCGGGCGGCGGCTTCTCCTTGCGCGGCGGTCTTCTGCGCGTCCTCGGCGGCCTCGAGC
>JAQGII010000428.1 GCA_028291305.1 Caulobacteraceae bacterium | reverse complement strand
CCCTGACCCGCGACCCCTACGCCGTCTATGCCCGCAACGTCTTGAAGCTGCGCCCGCTGGACCGGCCCGACGAGCCGATGGAGCAGCGCGCCCGCGGCACCGCCATCCACGAGGCGTTCGAGCGGTTCGCCGGGGAGTGGCCGAAGCTGCCCCCGCAGGAGGCCGGCCGCCGGTTCGCCGACCTCTACCTGGGGGAGTTGCGCAAGGCCGGCGCCCCGCAATCCGCCCTGGCCCGCGAGAGCGCCCTGGCCGCCGAGGCCGGCGCCTGGATCGCCGACATGGAGCTGCGCCGCCGGGCGCAGGGCGCGCAGATCATCGTCGAACAGAGCGGCCAGGCCAGCTTCCCCACCGCGCGCGGCCAGTTCACCGTCACCGCCAAGGCCGACCGGCTGGAGCTGACCGCGGACGGCTTCGTCAATGTGCTGGATTTCAAGACCGGGCCCGAGCCATCCAAGAAGATGGTCGACGCCGGCTTCTCGCCCCAGCTGACCCTGACCGCCGCTATCATCGCCCGCGGCGGCTTCGAGGGCATCGGCCCCCGCGCGCCCGGCGACCTCGTCTATGTGCGCATCACCGGCCGCGATCCGGCGGGCAAGGAGGTGGTCTCGCTGGCCGCCGGCCCCGAGAGCCAGGACGGCGCGGAGAAGGCCTTCCAGGGCCTTCAGGCGCTGATCGCCCGCTACGAGGACCCCGCCCACCCCTACCGCTCGCGCACCGCCCCGCAGTTCGTGAAGACCTACGCCAGCGACTACGACCACCTGGCGCGGGTCTACGAGTGGTCCACCTCGGGCGACGACGAGGAGGGCGAATGAACGACCCTCAAATCAGAGCGTCGTCGCCGGCCCAGTCGGTGTTCGTCACGGCCAATGCGGGTTCCGGTAAAACGTCTACGCTCGTCATGCGGGTCGCTCGTCTGCTGTTGGCCGACGTTCAGCCCGAAGCCATTCTTTGCGTCACCTACACCAAGGCCGCCGCGGCAGAGATGCAGCGCCGGCTCTTCCACACCCTGGGCAACTGGTCGGTTATGGAAGACCAAGCCCTTCGCACAGAGTTGGGGAAGCTCGAAGCCGGCCACGGTTTAGATTGGGATGCAGCCTATCTGTCCAAGGCCCGCGCCCTGTTCGCCCGCGCCCTGGAGACCCCCGGCGGGCTGAAGATCCAGACCATCCACGCCTTCTGCGAGAAGCTGCTCAAGCGCTTCCCGCTGGAGGCCGCCGTCTCGCCCGGCTTCAAGGTGATGGACGACGCCGACGCTGCCGAGATCGCCGGGGAGGCCCGCGCGGCGGTGGCCCACGCCGCCATGCGCGGCTCCGGGGTGCTGACCGACGCCTACGCCCGCATGTCGGTGGCCCTGGCGTTTGACGACTTCCAGTCGATGTTCGCCGCCTTCGAGAGCCGCCGCGCGGCGATCGGCGCCTATATCGAGCGCTGCGGCGGCCTGCTGGGGATGTCGCGCGACGTGTGGCGGCGCTGCGGCTTCGCCGATCCGACCTCGGCCGACGAGATCGAGGGCGCGGCCCTGGCCGCCCTGGACCAGGGCCTCCTGGGCGCCTGCGCCGAGGCCCTGGTCGCCAGCGGCAAGCCCGCCGACGGCAAGTGCGCCGAGGCCCTGGCCCTCGCCCGCCGGCCGGGCGCGACCTTCGCCGAGGCCATGGCCGCCCTGTTCACCGAGAAGGGCGCCGGCACGCCCGCGGCCTGGGTCGCCAAGACCGCCGCCTTCAAGGGGCGCGAGGACCTGCGCGAGCGGCTGCTGGCTGAGCAGGAGCGGCTGGAGGAAGCGCGCGAACAGGCCCGCGCGGCGCGGGTGGCGCAGGACACCGTCCACGCCCTGATCCTGGCCCACGCCTACGTGCAGGCCTATGAGGCGACCAAGCGGGCCGGCGGCGCGCTGGACTTCGCCGACCTGATCCTGAAGACCTGCGAGTTGCTCAACAGCCGGGCCGACGCGGCCTGGGTGCTCTACAAGCTGGACGGCGGCATCGACCACATCCTGGTCGACGAGGCGCAGGACACAGCCCCCGAGCAGTGGGAGATCCTGCGCGCCCTGACCGGGGAATTCTTCGCCGGCGCCGGCGTCGCCCGCCTGCGCGCGGCGCTGGAGCGGACCCTGTTCGTGGTCGGCGACGAGAAGCAGTCGATCTATTCGTTCCAGGGCGCCGAGCCGGACCGGCTGCGCGTCGAAACCGCCCTGTATCAGGAGGTGATACGGGGCGCCGGACGGCGGTCGGAGGCGGTGCCGCTGATCGCCTCGTGGCGCTCCACCCCCCAGGTGCTGGGCTTCGTCGACGCGGTGTTCGCCGACCGCGAGGCGTGGCGCGGTGTGCCGCCGCCCAGCGGCGAGGCCGTGGTCCGCCACCTGGCCATGCGCGCGGCGGACAGCGGCTGCGTCGACATCTGGCCGCTGGAGCGCGAGGAGACGGGCGAGGAGCGCGGCGCCTGGGACGATCCGCTCGACGCCGAGGGCCCGCGCAGCGCCAACCGCCGCCTGGCCGAGCGCATCGCCGACGAGATCAAGGCCCTGGTGACGCGGGGCGACGCGGTGTTCGACAAGGAGACCCGCCAGTGGCGCGGCGCCCATTACGGCGACGTGCTGATCCTGGTGCGCCGCCGCCGGGCCCTGTTCGAGGACATCCTGCGCGCGCTGAAGCAGCGCGGCGTGCCGGTGGCCGGGGCCGACCGCCTGAGCCTGTCGCAGCACATCGTCTTCGACGACCTGGTCGCCCTGGCCCGCTTCATCCAGTTTCCCGGCGACGACCTGACCCTGGCGGCCCTGCTCAAGAGCCCGTTCCTGGGCTTGAGCGAGGAGTCCCTGTTCGCCCTGGCCTATGGCCGTGAGGGCGGGCTGTGGGCCGCGCTCGGGGCCCGCGCCCACGAACGCAACGACTGGCGGGAGGCGCTCGCCTTCCTCGAGCGCGCCCGCGCCGAGGCCAGGAACCGCCGGCCGTTCGACTTCTTCTCGCGCCTGCTGGGCGTGATGGACGGCGAAGGCCGCTCGGTGCGGACCCGTATCCTGACCCGGCTGGGGGCCGAGGCGCAGGACGTGCTCGACGAATTCCTGGCCCAGGTGCTGGCCGCCGAGCGGGCCGGCGTGGCGGACCTGGAACGGCTGATCGCCGCCTTCGCCGGGCTCGACATCACCGTGAAGCGCGAGATGGAGGGCGCGCGCGGCGAGGTGCGGGTCATGACCGTCCACGGCGCCAAGGGGCTGGAGGCGCCGATCGTCTTCCTGCCCGAGACCACCTTGAAGCGCGGCGCGCGCGGCTCGCCGCTGCTGAGCACCCCGCCCTCCGATGCGGACGACGGCGGCTTCCTGTGGGCGGCCTCGGGCAAGCAGGACTGCGAGGCGTCGAAGGAGGCCCGCGAGTGGCGCGCCCGCAAGGAGGAGGAGGAGGCCCAGCGCCTCTATTACGTGGCCCTGACCCGCGCCCGCGACCGCCTGGTGCTGTGCGGCCGGATCAACGCCCGCGACAAGCTGGAGAACGTCGGCGGCTGGTACGCGGCGGCGCAGGCCGCCTTCGGCCGCGAGGAGCTGGCGGATCACGTGCGGAGCATCCAGACAGGCGGCCTGGAGGCGCGCCGGTTCGGCCCCGATCCCGGCCGGGCCGAGCCCTATGCCGCCGCCCCGGACGCGCGCACCGCCCTGCCGGCCTGGGCCGTGACCCCGGCCGGCGCGGAGACCGCTCTGCGCTACGCCTCGCCCTCGCGCCTGGGCGAGGAGGAGGCCGACCTGGCCCACGCCCCCTCGCCCCTGGCGCAGACCCTTGGGCTCGGCCGCTATCGGCGCGGCGACCTGATCCACAAGCTGCTGCAGCTGCTGCCCGACTTCCCGCCGCAGGAGCGCGCCGCCGCCGCCGGGCGGATGCTGGCCCGCGAGCGGGACCTGACGGACGCCCAGCGCGCGGAGATGGCCGCCGCCGCGCTCGGCGTGCTGGACGATCCTGGATTCGCCGCCGTGTTCGGCCCCGGCTCGCGCGCCGAGGTGGCCGTCGCCGGCCTGGCGCCGGGCCTCGGACCCGTCGGCGCCATCTCCGGCCGGGTCGACCGGCTGCTGGTGGAGCAGGACCGCGTGCTGGTGGTGGATTTCAAGACCAACCGGCCCGCCCCCGCCCGCATCGAGGATGCCGACCCGGCCTATATCCGTCAGATGGCGGTCTATGCGGCGGTGCTGCAGTCGATCTTCCCCGAGCGGCGGATCGAGGCGGCGCTGGTGTGGACCGATGGACCGCGGCTGATGACGGCGCCAGAAAACTTGCTGACCAAGACTCTGGCGGGACTCGCCCAATCGCTTGATACCTAGCGCACGGGGACCTACATCGCTGAGCCTAGAGGACCTGGACCCAGGCCCGTTTTCCCCGATGGGAGCAAGATCGATGAGCACCGTGAAGGTGACCGACGAAAGTTTTGAGCGCGACGTCCTGCAATCCTCGACGCCGGTCCTGGTGGACTTCTGGGCGGAGTGGTGTGGCCCCTGCAAGCAGATCGCCCCCGCCCTGGACCAGATCTCCGAAGAGCTGGCCGGCGCGGTGACCATCGCCAAGGTCAATATCGAAGAGAGCCCGACGGTGCCCTCGCGCTACGGCGTGCGCGGCATCCCCACCCTGATGCTGTTCCGCGACGGACAGATGGCCTCGATGAAGGTCGGCGCCATGCCCAAGCAGAAAATCCTGGAGTGGCTGCAGGAAACCGGCGTCCAGGCGCAGGAAGCCTGATAGCCCTTATTCTAGCCTCTCCCCCTCGAGGGGGAGAGGGTTCCTAGTCCGGCCAGGTCTCGTCACTCGCGGCCAGCACCTCGCCGGCCAGGTAGAGCGAACCACAGATCAGCACATGCGGCGCGTCCTGGGCCTCCAGGGC
>JAQGII010000412.1 GCA_028291305.1 Caulobacteraceae bacterium | reverse complement strand
AGGGGGACCGGAGTCCAGCAGGGCGTACCATCCCCGCCCGCCGCGGCTGCAGGACTCGTGGTTGCCCCGGGCGAAGACCCAGGGCGCGGCCGCCAGCAGGGGCGCGGCGGGGTCGAAGAACTCCGCGGCCCAGGTGTCCCAGTGGTCGCCGTAGGGACTGCCGACGCAGGCCTTGATGTCCAGCGGACAGGGGGTTTCGCGGTAATAGTAGTCGCCCACGTGGATCACCAGGTCCGGCTTCCTGGCCGCCGCCAGCCGGGCGACCGAGGCGAACGGCCACGCCTTGTCGTCGTTGCAGGCCTGGACCGCCAGGCCCAGGACCCGGCAACCGGTATCGCCCAGGATCACGACGCGATCGATGGCCTTGGCCGGAAGCGCCAGGGCCCGGCCGCCGAGCGACAGGCTCTGCGCCTGCGCCGGGACCGCCAGGCTGCACACGGCGGGGAAATCGGCGCTCGCGGCCGTGCGCCGGGTCATCGGCCGGGCCTCGCCGTCGACCACGGCTTGCGGGCAGTCGGCGCCGGCCGCCACCGCGCGGGCCTCCGCCCCCTGCCCCGTCACCTGCACCCACGCTGCGTGGACCTGCGGCTGGGCCCGGGCGGCCGAGGGGGCGACGACAGCCAGGGTGGCGAGCAGGGACAGCAGGAAACGGGTCATGCCCCACCGAAATCGGCTTCCCCATCCTTCGTCAAGCCGCCTCGCTGGCGCTGGCGGGGATCAGACGCTATGGGTGGCCCTGGCGCCGAATCAACCGGGCCGTGTGCGTGTCGGAGGATCGGTTTGGCGGAAGACGCGGCGGAGGTCGGCAGGCGGAGCGTCCAGTCCGCGTACGAGCTGACCATCGTTTCCCCAACCTTCAACGAGCGGGCCAACGTCCGCGCGCTGATCGCCAAGCTCGACGCCGCCCTGGCCGGCGTCGCCTGGCAGGTGATCTTCGTGGACGACAATTCGCCCGACGGCACCGCCGAAGAGGTCAAGGCGGCGGCCCGCGACGACTCGCGCGTGCACTGCATCCGCCGGGTCGGCCGCCGCGGCCTGGCCGGGGCGGTGCTGGAGGGGGCGCTGGCCAGCGCCGCGCCCTTCGTCGCGGTGATCGACGCCGACCTGCAGCATGACGAGACCCTGTTGCCGGCCATGCTGGACATGCTGCGCGCCGACGCGGCCGACATGGTGGTCGCCAGCCGCTACCTGGAGCCCGAGGGCCTCGCCACCGGCCTCAGCCAGACCCGCCAGCAGGGCAGCCGCCTGGCCACCTGGATGGGCCGCCAGGTGCTCAGGAACGACGTGTCCGACCCGGTCAGCGGCTACTTCATGGCCAAGCGGGCGGTGTGGGACGTCACCGCGCCGAAGCTGACCACCGAGGGCTTCAAGGTGTTGTTCGACATCCTGGCCTCCCATCCCGATCCCATCCGGGTGGCCGAGCTGCCCTACAGGTTCCGCGACCGGCTGGCGGGCGAGAGCAAGCTGGATCGCCGCATCGTCATCGAATACGTCAGCCTGATCCTCAACAAGGCCACCAACGACATGATCCCCGCCCGGGCGATCATGTTCGCCCTGGTCGGATCGACCGGCTTCCTGGTCAACGTGGCCGTGGTCCTGCTGCTGGACGTGACGCATGCCCGGCTGCCCTTCTGGGGCGTCCAGCTCAGCGCGGCCCTGGTGGCCATGACCTCCAACTACCTGATCAACAACGTCATCACCTACCACGACCGCCGCCGCAAAGGCCTGGCCCTGCTGAGCGGCTACATCCGCTTCTGCCTGCTGTGCAGCGCGGGGCTGTTCGTCAACGTGGCCGTCGCCTCCTTCCTCAACGACCGCCTGCACGCCCCCCTGCTGTCCGGCGTGGCGGGAGCGGCGTTCGGCGCCGTCTGGAACTATGTCACGACCGCCCTGGCCGTCTGGTGAGGCGGGGCCGCGCCGGGTTCCGGCGGCGGCCCTGCTTCTGCTGATCGCCGCCCTCGCGCTCCTGCGACTGCTGGCCGCCGCCGCCATCCCCCTGACCGAGGACGAGGCCTACTACCGCCTGTGGGCCCAGCATCCGGCGCTGGGCTACTACGACCACCCGCCGATGATCGCCTGGTGGATCTTCGCCGGCGTGCGCCTGGCCGGGGACACGCCCCTGGGCGTCAGGCTGCTGCCGGCCCTCTCCAGCGTCCTGACCACCGCCCTGGTCTATGCCCCGGGCCGCCGCCTCGGGGGCCAGCGGACGGGGCTGGCGGCGGCGGTGCTCTATAACGCCGCCCTCACCGTCGGGGCGGGAGCGATCCTGGCCATTCCCGACGTGCCGGCCAGCCTGTTCTGGGTGCTGTCGCTGTGGCTGATGGCGCGCGCCGTGCAGGACGACGGCCGATGGTGGCTGGCGGCGGGCGCGGCGGCTGGGCTGGCCTGCCTGTCCAAATATTCCGCCCTGTTCCTGGCGCCCGGCGTGCTCCTGTGGCTGGCCTTGAGCGCCGAGGGCCGCCGTCAGCTGGCGAAGCCCTGGCCGTGGCTGGCCGCCCTGGTCGCCGCCCTGGTCTTTTGCGCCAACGTCGCCTGGAACGCCGAGCACCACTGGCTGACCTTCGCCAAGCAGTTCGGCCGCGTCAGCCCCGGCCGCTTCGCGCCGCGCTACCTCGCCGAGTTCCTCGCCGCCCAGTTCCTGCTGCTCAACCCCGCCGTGGCGATCCTGGCGGGCATCGGCGCCGCCCGCGCCTGGAGGGACAAGGCGGCGCTGCCCTTGATGGCCGCGGCCACCAGCGCCCCGTTCCTCGCCTATCTGCTGGTCCACAGCCTGCACGACCGGGTGCAGGCGCATTGGCCCGCCCCCCTCTACCCCGCCGCCGCCCTGCTGGCCGCGTTCGCCGCGCAGCAGGCCCGGGGCTGGCGCGCGGGCCTGGCCCGCTGGGCGCCGGCCGGGATCGTCCTGACCACCCTGGCCCTGGTCTACATGGCCCTGCCCGAGAACCCCCTCGGCAGGGGCGATCCCGCCGCCCAGCTTCGCGGCTGGCCGGACTTCGCGCACAAGGTCGAGGCCCTGCGCGCCGGCGCCGGCGCCGGCTGGGTCGCCACCGCCAGCTACGGCGTGAACGGCCAGCTGCAGGCCCAGGGCGCGGTCAAGGCGCCAGTCCTCCAGCTCAACGAACGCGACCGCTACGCCGACATGCCGGGGACGGCGCCGGACTTCGCCCGGCCCGGACTGGTCGTCGACCTGGAGCGCCGCCTCGACCGCGCCAGGCTGCTAGCCTGTTTCGACCAGGTGGGGCCCGCCCGGGAGATCGACCGGGGCGCCGCCGCCGGCCCCGACGGCCGCTACGCCGCGGTCACGGTGGCCGGCGCCCGAGTCGACATCCTCAAGGCCGGTTGCGGCGCTTAGAGCAGGTCAGGCGAAAGTGGATACCGGTTTCGCCGCCCGACGTGCTCTAACGCTCTGGGGCGCGATACAACGCCTGCGTGTTAACTATCGCGCAACCGCCACGGGCCAAGCTGACAGGGCGTCACGTTCGACGCGAGGAGCTTTGCTTTGCTGTCAGCCGCCAGAGTATCCGCCGCCGGCTCAGAGCCTTCAGCCGCAGCGTCAGGGCCGGCCGCCGGCAAATCCGCCCCGCACATCGAGACCACGGCCCTGCTGACCAGCGGCGGCGACGGCCGGATCGAGCTGGACGAGACCACCAGGGTCAACCGCTACGGCTGCGGCCCGGGTCCGGACGCCGACATCGCGGCCTTCGGCTCCTCCACCGCCTCGGTGATCTCCACCGCCGCCTACGGCGCCGTCGAGCGCCTGACCGGCCGTCTGGCGGAGGAGGCCGAGCACGAATCACGCCCGACCATCTACCGCCAGGAGCTGGAGCGGGTCCGCCACCGGCTGATCGGCGCTCTGGGCCTGGGCGAGACCGCCGGCCTGAAGACCATCATCTCGCCCTCGGGCACCGACCTGCACCGCATCGCCCTGTGCCTGGCGGCGGCCGGCGCCGCCGCCCCTCCCCTGGTGATCCTGCCCGAGCCGCACGAGACCGGCAGCGGCGTCGTCGCCGCCCTGGGGGGCCAGATCGGCCCGGCCGCGGCCCTGCGCGCCGCCTCCGCCAGCCGCGACCTGGACAGCGCCATGGGCGCGCCGCAGATCATGAGCGCCTCCAGCCGCAACGCCGACGGCGCCCTGCGTCCGGCGCATGAGATCGACGAGGACATCAGCGTGCTGGCCTCGGCCGCCGCCAAGCTCGGCCGGCGGGTCCTGCTGGTGCTGATGGACGTCTCCAAGACCGGCCTGATCTCGCCCAGCGTGGCCTGCGCCCAGGACCTCAAGCGCCGCTTCCCCGAGCAGATCGACGTCTTCGTCGACGCCTGCCAGCTCCGGCTGGCGCCGACCACCCTGGCCGCCTACCTCGCCCAGGACTTCATGGTCGGGATCACCGGCTCCAAATTCATAACCGGCCCCGCCTTCTCGGCGGCCCTGCTTGCTCCCGCCGGCGTCGTGGCCCGACTGGAAGGGGTCTGCATGCCCCGCGCCCTGGCGGCGCTGTGCGCCCCGGGCGAATGGCCCGAGGACTGGGCCGTGACCTGGCCCGGCGGGGCGGCGCCGGAGGAACGCGCCAACTTCGGCCTCCTGCTGCGCTGGGAAGCGGCGCTGGAAGAGATGCGCCGGTTCAGCGTCCTG
>JAQGII010000403.1 GCA_028291305.1 Caulobacteraceae bacterium | reverse complement strand
CCCTTGAAGTCGGCGACGCTGGAGACCCAGCCGAAGAAGGTCTCGATGTTGTAGATGGCCGCCTTCTGCACGAACTCCGGGCCGGCCTGGTGCGTGTAACGCGACTTGGGCAGGACGATATCGCCGGCCTGCGGCTTCAGTTCGTCGACCAGCTCATAGTCCCAGGTCCCCTTGGCCAGCAGCCTGCCGTGCAGCTCCGGCCGCGCCCGCATCGTCTTCAGGGCGTTGGACTTGTGGTAGTTGGGCGAGCCGGGCCCGCCGGCCTCGACGTAGTCGCCGTCCCAGCCGTTCTGGAAATAGATCACCGGCACGCCCGCGGCGCGGGCCACCTCCAGCACGCCCCTGGTGTTCTCGATCACCGAGCGGGCGCCGGAGACATCGAACCCCGCCAGATCGAGATAGCCGCCCGGCGAGGCGTAGGCGTTCTGCATGTCGATGACGATGACGGCGGTCTGCGACACCGCGACCGGGATCGGCTCCGGCCGGGCCGGCAGCATGATGGTGTCGGATGAGGCCATCGGTGGGCGCTCCACGCGGCGAGCCGTCCACCATGTCATATGCCGCCGCGGCGCCAAGCGGTTACGGCTCTGTTTGGCTCGATCGCCCGTCGAACGCGCATCTCCCCATGCCCCGAGGCCCGGCGCTGAAACCGCCCAGCGGCGCCACACCTGGCCCTGGATCAGCTGGCCTGAGCGGATCCAGGGCTGCCGATCCAGGCCGTGCGGCTGAACCGGCGCCCGTTGCGGCGAGCCACGGGCTCGGCGGCGAGGCCGCGCAGCTGCGTCTTCAGGATCTTGCCGATCGGGCTGCGGGGCAGCTCGTGCAGGAGGATCACCTCGGCCGGGCGCTGGTGCTTGCCCAGTTGCCCGCAGGCCCAGCTGAGCATGGCGGCCATGTCGGGGTTGGCGAAGGCGTTGAGGGTGACGAAGGCGACCGGCTCCTCGCCCCAGCGCTCGCTGGCCCGGCCCACGACCGCCACGTCTTCCACATCGGGATGGCGCTGCAGCACCGCTTCCAGATCGCAGGGATAGACGTTCTGGCCGCCGGAGATGATCATGTCCTTCTTGCGCCCGAGCAGCTCGACGAAACCGTCCTCGTCGACCCGGCCGATGTCGCCGCTGCGGATGTAGCGCCGGCCCTCGGCGTCGTGCCAGAAGGCCCGGGCCGTGGCCTCGGGCTGGTTGAGGTAGCCCTTCATCATCACCCGCGAGCGTCCGACGATCTCGCCGATGGCGCCGCGCGGCAGCTCCAGCTCCTCGTCGTCGATCACGCGCAGATCGCAGCCGGGGAGGGGCTGGCCGACGGTGTGCAGCTTGTCCAGGTGGGCGCCGGCCTCCAGCACGCAGCCCGGCCCGCCTTCGCTCATGCCGTAGAATTCAGTCAGCGCGCCCGGCCAGCGGCGCAGCATCTGCGCCTTCAGTTCGGAGTCGAACGGAGCCGAAACCACCAGCTTGGAGCGGAAGGCCGATAGGTCGAACGCGTCGAACAGGGGATGGGCGAGAATCCTGCGGCATTGCACCGGCACGAGCACGGCGTCGGTGATCCGCCAGGTTTCCGCCAACTGCAGGAATTCCAGGGCGTCGAACTTGGCCATCAGCACCGCCGCGCCCCCGGCCGCCAGGGGCCGGCCCCAGGCGAAGATGGTGCTGGAGGAATAGAGGGGCGTGGAGATCAGGTAGGACGCCCGGGGCGTCACGCCCAGCACGACCGCGCCGCGCCAGCGCGACATATAGGTTTGCACGATGCCCTTGGGGACGCCGGTCGTGCCGGAGCTGTACATGAAGTAGTGGATGTCGTCGGCGTCGATCGACACCGGCTGGGGCGTCGCCCCCGGCGGCGCCAGCCACGCTCCCAGGTCCGACATGCGGACGGCGCCCAGGCCGGTTGCCAGGCACAGCCCCGGCACGTCGGTGAACAGCAGCTCGGCCCCGCTGTCGGCCAGCAGGCTGCGGATCGTCCCGGCGGCCAGCCAGGTGGCGATCGGGGCGACGATGATCCCGGTGCGCGATGCGGCCAGGAACAGGGCGACGTAGTCGATCGAGGTCCCGGCGCACAGGGCGAAGACGTCGCCCTTCTTCAACCCGTCGCGCTGCAGGGTGGCGGCCATCCGGTCGACCCGGGCCTCCAGCTGGGCGTAGGAGACCTCCGCGTCGCCCATCACCAGCGCCAGGGACTCCGGCCGTTCGGCGGCGTAGGCGGCGACCAGCTCGTCGATGCGGCCGAACTCCTGCCGCAGCAGCAGGGTGGACCGGGCCGTCCAGGCGTCCATCAACGACCGGGTGAAGGCGGTGATCCGGTCTCGTGTCTCCAGGTCGCGGCCCGAGACGGCGACGACCGCCAGGCCCTCCAGCATGTCCAGCACGTAGTCGCGCACCTGTTCGGGCGAGGCGGGCGTGGTCATCTTCCGGGATTTCTTCATGGTCTCAGGCCACCGCGCGATTGCCGTAGCGGGCGATCAGGGAGCGGTCCTCATCGGGGTCCTGCAGGCAGCTGGGCCGTCCGCCCAGCAGGGCGAGCAGGCGAGCGGACCGGTCCGGGTCGCTGGTCATGATGGCGAAGGAGGGGTCGCGGTCGCCCGGGAAGATGGCGGGCGGGCCGAGGATCTCCACCTTCATGCCGGTGCGGATATAGGGCTGGATGTGGTGGTCGTAGCCGACGCCGATCCCGTGGGTCCAGTCGTTGCGCATGAACAGGGTCGAGATGCAGATGCGCATGTCGAGCATCACCTCGCGCCGCTCGTCCTTGGACAACTCCGGGTCCACGCACATGCG
>JAQGII010000350.1 GCA_028291305.1 Caulobacteraceae bacterium | reverse complement strand
GCGCCCAAGGCCGAGGCCGCCCCGGCGCCCGCGCCCGCCGCTGCTCCCGCTGCGGCCGCCGCCCCGTCCGCGCCCAAGGCCGCCGGCGAGCGCATCTTCGCTTCGCCCCTGGCCAAGCGCCTCGCCGACCAGAAGGGCGTCGACCTGAAGGGCGTGACGGGCTCGGGCCCGCACGGCCGGATCGTCAAGGCCGACATCGACGGCGCCAAGCACGGCGCCGCAGCGCCCGCCAAGGCCGCATCACCCGCCGCCGCGCCCGCCTCGGCCCCCGCGCCGGCCCGCCAGGCGCTGTCCCTGGAACAGCAGGGCATCGCCCCGGGGTCCTACGAGCTGATCCCGCTCAACAACATGCGCAAGACCATCGCGCGCCGCCTGACGGAGAGCTTCCGCGACATCCCGCACTTCCCGCTGACCATCGATCTGGAGATCGACAAGCTGCTGGAAACCCGTCAGCGCCTGAACGCGATCCTCGGCAACGACGTGCGCATCTCGGTCAACGACATCGTCATCCGCGCCGCGGCCCTGGCCCTGAAGAAGGTGCCGGAAGCCAACGCCAGCTTCACGCCGGAAGGCATCGCCATACACAAGCATGCCGATATCGCCATGGCGGTGGCCATCGACGGCGGCCTGATCACTCCGATCATCCGCGCCGCCGAGACCAAGGGTCTGGCCGAGATCTCCGCCGAGGCCAAGGACCTGGCCGCGCGCGCCCGCGCGATGAAGCTGAAGCCCGAGGAATTCCAGGGCGGCACCTTCTCCATCTCCAACCTGGGCATGTTCGGCATCAAGAGCTTCGCCTCGATCATCAACGAGCCGCAGGGCGCCATCCTGTCGGTGGGCGCGGGCGAGAAGCGCGCCGTGGTGAGGGGCGACCAGATCGTGGCCGCCACGGTGATGACCGTGACCCTGACCTGCGACCACCGCGTGGTGGACGGCGCCATCGGCGCCAAGTGGATCCAGGCTTTCAAGCCTTTGATCGAAGACCCGCTGACGATGCTGGCCTAGACCATTTTCCGCCGAAGTGGACACCGGTTCGGCGCAGAAAATGGTCTCACTTTAATTTCTTACGGAAAATCCGATGTCGGATTTTCCTAGGGGGATCTGGGTATGGATTTCGACGTCATCGTCATCGGCGGCGGCCCCGGCGGCTATGTGGCCGCCATCCGTGCGGCGCAGCTGGGCTTCAAGACGGCCGTGGTGGAGCGCGAGGCGCTCGGCGGCATCTGCCTGAACTGGGGCTGCATTCCCACCAAGGCGCTGCTCAAGTCCGCCGAGCTCTATGAGCAGCTTGGCCATCTGGACGCCTACGGCCTGTCGGTCACCGGCCGCGCCTACGACTTCGACAAGGTGGTGCAGCGTTCGCGCGGGGTGGCCAAGACCCTGACCGGCGGCGTCGGCTTCCTGATGAAGAAGAACAAGATCGAGGTCATCGAGGGGACCGCGAAGCTCGAGAAGGGCTCGCCCGCGCCCAAGGTGGTGGTCGCCCTGAAGGCCGGCGGTTCGCGCACGGTCCAGGCCAAGCACGTGATCCTGGCCACCGGCGCCCGCGCCCGCGCCATCCCGCAGATCGGCCTGGAGCCGGACGGCGACCGGGTGTGGAGCTACCGCGAGGCCCTCCTGCCCAGCTCCAACCCCAAGTCGCTGATCGTCATCGGCTCGGGCGCCATCGGCATCGAGTTCGCCAGCTTTTTCCGCGCCCTCGGCTCGGAGGTGACGGTGATCGAGGCGCTGGACCGCATCCTGCCGGTCGAGGACGAAGAGGTGTCCAAGGCGGCGCACAAGTCGTTCGAGAAGCGCGGCATGAAGTTCCGCGTCGGCGCCACCGTCAAGAAGCTGAGCAAGAGCAAGACCGGCGTCACCATCGACCTGGAGGCCGGCGGCAAGGCCGAGAGCCTGCAGGCCGACGTGGCCATCGTCGCGGTCGGCATCGTCGGCAATGTCGAGGACCTGGGCCTCGAAGCCCTGGGCGTGAAGGTCGAGAAGACGCACATCGTCGTCGACGAGCACTGCGGCACGGGCGTGGCGGGCCTGTACGCCATTGGCGACGTGGCCGGCCCGCCCTGGCTGGCGCACAAGGCCAGCCACGAAGGCATCCACACGGTGGAGCACATCGCCGGCCTGAAGCCGACCGGTCTGCACTCGCCGGTGCCCGGCTGCACCTACGCCACCCCGCAGGTGGCCTCCGTCGGCCTGACCGAGGCCAATGCCAAGGCGGCCGGCTATGAGGTCAAGGTCGGCCGCTATCCGTTCAAGAACCACGGCAAGAACATCGCCTCGGGCGAGACCGACGGCTTCGTCAAGACGGTGTTCGACGCCAAGACCGGCGCGCTGCTCGGCGCCCACATGATCGGCGCGGAAGTCACGGAGATGATCCAGGGCTTCACCATCGCCATGACCATGGAAGCCACCGAAGCCGAACTGATGGCCACCTGCTTCCCGCACCCGACCATGTCGGAAGCGATGCACGAGGCCACGCTGGACGCCTACGGCCGGGCGATCCACATCTGATCGACCAGCACCGTTCATCCCGGCATTCGCTGGGATGAACGGTCTGCCTAATCCGCCTCGGCGATCCGCTGCACCGCCGCGTAGTCGGTCTTGCCGGTGCCCAGCAGCACGGGGGCGCCGATCTTGACGATCTTGCGCGGCACGGCCAGCTCCGGCGCGCCCATGGCCTGGGCGTGGGCCAGCAGGTCGGCGGTGACCGCGCCGGGCTCGTCGGTCACCAGGACCAGCCGCTCGCCCTTCCTGGCGTCGCTGATCGACACCACGGCGCGCCAGGAATCGGGCCAGAGGCCCGCCGCCAGGTCCTCCACCGCCTGCAGGGAGATCATCTCCCCGCCGATCTTGGCGAAGCGCTTGGCGCGGCCCAGCAGGCGCAGGGCGCCGTCCGCCTCCAGCACCCCCACGTCGCCGGTGTCGTGCCAGCCGTCCGGCGGCGATTCGACCTGCCCAGGGGCGACCAGATAGCCCACCATGACGTTGGGGCCGCGCACGTACAGCCGGCCGCCCTCGGATATGCCCTCCACGGGCTCCAGCCGGAATTCCTGGCCCTGGAGCAGGGGGCCCACGGTGCCGGGGCGGTTGGACTCGGGCTGGTTGAGCGCGATCACCGGACTGGCCTCGGTCGCGCCGTAGCCTTCCAGCAGCTGCACCGGCCCGAACTTCTCGGCCATCAGCGTCCGCGTGGGCTCGCGCACCTTTTCGGCGCCGCACACGGCGATCTTGAGACCCGCCAGGTCCTCCGGAGCGGCCGCGCGGGCGTATTGCCCCATGAAGGTGTCGGTCGACAGCAGGATGGTCGCCTTGCTCTCGCGGATCAGGTCGACGACCATTTTCGTATGCAGGGGAGAGGGATATTCGAAAACCTTCATGCCCACGAGCAGCGGCAGGACCACGCCGCCGGTCAGGCCCAGGGAGTGGAAGACCGGCAGGGGGTTGAACATCACCCAGTCGGGATCGATGTCGATGTGGGCGGCCACCTGCATGGCGTTGCTGACCAGGTTGGACTGGGTCAGCACCACGCCCCGCGGCGCGGCGAAGCTGCCGGAGGTGAACAGGATCACGCCGATGTCGCCGGGCTTCATCGCCTTGCGGAACAGCCGCGGCGCGGCGCCGGCCACCAGGGCGTAGAGCCGGTCGGCCGCGCCGATGCTCTTGCGCACGTCCTCCAGGTAGACGATCTCGGCCACCGTCTCCAGATCGGCCACCAGATCCTCCAGCTTGGCCTGGGCGACGAAGCGCCGGGAGGTCAGCACCAGCCTGGCCTCGGCCAGGGCCAGCGCCGCCTTCAGGTTGCGCGCGCCCGAGGTGAAGTTGAGCATGGTCGGCGTGCGGGCGATGGCCTGCAGCGCGAAGAAGGTCACCGCCGCGCCGGCGCTGGTCGGCAGCAGCAGCGCCACCCGCTCCTGCGGCCTGGTGCGCGCGGCGATCTTGCGGCCGAGCGCGAAGGAGGCCCGGATCAGGTCGCGGTAGGCGAGGGGCTTGCGGTCCTGGTCCTCGAGGATCGCCTTGGTCATCCCGAACGTCCGACTGGCGTCGATCAGGGCGTCGAACAGGCTGCGTTGGCCCTGTTTGGGATCGAAGACGCGCGGCACGGGAGGACCTTTTTCAACCGAAGCAGCGACAGACTAGCGTGCGGCCGCGCCTTAGCAACGGCGCACGACTTGATCATTGGCCCGCAAAAGCCGATTTAGACCCCTATGGTCACGGTCATCGACACCCTCGAAGCGCGGGCGCTGCGCCACCCTGAAAAGCAGGCGCGCCCCGACACCCCGATCCTGAAGAAACCCGATTGGCTGCGGGTCAAGGCGCCGGGTTCGGCCGGCTATCGCCAGACCCACGAGATCGTCAAGAGCCACGGCCTGGTTACCGTCTGCGAAGAGGCGGCCTGCCCCAACATCGGCGAGTGCTGGTCGGTGTCGCACGCCACCATGATGATCATGGGCGACACCTGCACGCGCGCCTGCGCCTTCTGCAACGTCAAGACCGGCCTGCCGGAGGCGCTGGACCCGACCGTGCCGGCCCGCGTGGCCGACGCCGTGGCCAAGATGGGCGTGAAGCACGTGGTGATCACCTCGGTCTACCGCGACG
>JAQGII010000319.1 GCA_028291305.1 Caulobacteraceae bacterium | reverse complement strand
GTGGCCGTCCGAACCGTCGGAGCTGGTCACCACCCAGGGCTGCTTCATGATCAGGTCGACGTCGCGATCGGCCATGTTGAAGGAGGCGATGCTGCCCTTGTTGCGCGCCTGGCGCAGGATGCGCACGGCGGCCTCGATCGGCTCGACCTTCCATTCGGCGGCCATGGCGGTCAGGGTCTTGCCGCTCCAGGGTACGTCATAGGCGGTCAGCAGCATGGAGTCCGCGCCGCCGCGGCGGCGCAGGTTCTCGCGCATCTCGACGCGGATCTTCTCCATCGTCGCCGGATCGTCGAAGCGCTTGATCATGGCCGGATAGCCGCCGTCCACCGCCCAGCCCGGCACCAGCGAGGCTTGCAGGCTCGAGCCGGAGGCCAGCCACGGATATTCGTCGGCCGTGGCGTCGAGGCCGCTGGCCCGGGCCTGGTTGATCAGGTCGACGATCGCCTGGCCCTGGCCCTGCACGTCGACGCCCAGCGCTTTCAGGTGGGCGATGTGGACGGGCATGCCGGCCTCGCGGCCGATGCGGATCACTTCCTTGACCGAGTTCAGCACGCCGATGGTGTAGTTGGACTCGTCGCGCTGGTGGGTGTCGTAGACGCCGCCTCGCTTGGCCGCTTCCTTGGCCAGGGCGATGACCTCCTCGGTCTTGGCGAAGCTCTGCGGCGCGTAGAACAGGCCGGTCGAGAAGCCGATGGCGCCTTCGCACATGCCCTTGGCCACCAGGGCCTTCATCTGATCCAGCTCGGCCGGAGAGGGCGCGCGCGCGTCCTGCTGCAGGATCCGGTTGCGGATGGCGCCGAAGCCCACATAGGAGACGACGTTGGTGCCGATCTTGTCCTGCTCCAGCTTGTCCTGGTCCGCCTTCACGTCCGGCGTGCCGTAGCCGTCGACGCCGATGAACACCGTGCTGACGCCCTGGGCCAGCCACGGGGCGTTGACCCGCAACGCCGGGTCGGCCGAGCGGATGTAGAAGTCGGGGTGGGTGTGCGCGTCGATCAGGCCCGGGGCGACGATCATGCCCTTGGCGTCGATGGTCCGCTTGGCGGTGAAATGATCGCCCGAGGCGGGGCCGACATAAACGATCTTGTCCTGATCGAAGGCCACGTCGCCGACGAAGGGCGCCTGTTCGGCGCCGGTATAGACCGTGCCTCCCCGCACGATGACGTCCACCGCCTTGGGCTGGGCGACGGCCTGGCCGGCGCCGGCTGCGGCCAGGACAAGGGCGATGGCCGTGCCGACGTAGGCTATCTTGAAGCGCGAGGCTTCCCACCGCGATGCTGCATTCGCAAGAGATTGGGTCACGACAGGATTCTCCATTTTAGGGTGCGGACCGATCGGTGAGATGGTGCGGCGGCGTGCGTTGCGCATGACCTCCGCCCCATAGCTCGGGTTTGGGCGAGTGCATGCCCGTCTGGTCGAGCCAGGCCCCGTCGACCCAGTCGTCGGCCAGCCAAAGCGGACCGTCCAGATCGACGAAGTCGGCCTGACGGCCGATGATGAAGGCGGGGGCGATGCCGAGGGACGAGCAGATCATGCAGCCGGCCATGACGCCGAAACCCGCGTCCCGCGCGGCCTGGTAGAGCTCCAAGGCCGCTGTCAGGCCGCCGGTCTTGTCGAGCTTGATGTTGACCACCTGGTAGCGGTTGCGAAGCCGCGGCAGGTCCGCGACGGTGTGGCAGGACTCGTCGGCGCAGAGGGGCGCGACCGAGCGAAAGCCCTCGAGCGCTTCGTCCTGGTCCGCGGGCAGGGGCTGTTCGATCAGCGATATGCGCGCCGACCGCAGCAGCGGTTGCAGCCGTTGCAGGATATCGAAGCTCCAACTCTCGTTGGGATCGACGATGATGTCGGTGTCTGGCAGAACCGAGCGCACCGCCAGAATCTGGGACTCGGGGTCGGTATGGTCGACCTTGACCTTGACCAGCCGGAAGCCTTGCAACGCCTGGGCCGCCGCGGCCATCGCCTCGGGGGCGTCCAGGCCGACGGTGAAGGCCGTGGCCAGGGGCGGCTGCGTCAGGCCTTGCTGCACTTGGCGGATGGTCCGGCCGCTGCGCTTGGCTTCGAGGTCCCATAGGGCGCAGTCGACCGCGTTGCGCGCCGCGCCCGGGGGCAGGCGGTCCTGCAGGGTCGTCCTGTAGAAGGTCGCGCCCAGATCGGGCTCCAGCGCCCGGATCTGCTCCAGCGCCCCGTCCACGGTTTCGCCGTAGCGCGCATAGGGGATCGCCTCGCCGCGTCCGCGGAAGGGACCATCATACAATTCCACCATCACCGCGTCGGCCGTCGTCTTCACCCCCCGCGCAATGCGGAAAGGCGCGGTGAGCGACCACTGCAGGTGCATCGCCCTCATCCGAAGCATTGCAGGAGCCGGTCTACGATCTTGTCCACGCCCATGGACACGGGATCCTGGCAGGGCAGGCCGAGATCGTCCGAGATGCGCTGGCAGACGGCCGAGGCCTCGTCGCGCGACAGGGACGAGGTGTTGACCGCCACGCCCACGGCCACCACGTCCGGGCTGGTCAGGCGGGCGGCCTCCAGGTTGCGATCCAGGCACAGCCTCAGGTCGGGCAGGTCGCGGCCCTGCAGCCCGCGCATGTGCGGCCGGCCGGGCTCGTGGCACAGAACGAGGGCGTCCGGCTGGGCGCCGTGCAGCAGCCCCAGCGAAACCCCCGCGAAGGAGGGGTGGAACAGCGAGCCCTGGCCTTCGATCAGGTCCCAGCCTGCGGTCTCGCGCGCTGGCGCGATCCATTCCGCCGCCCCGGCGATGAAGTCCGCGACCACCGCGTCGATGGGCACGCCGTCGCCGGCGATCAGGATTCCCGTCTGGCCGGTGGCCTTGAAACTGGCCGCCACGCCCCGCGCCTGCAATGCGCGCTCGAGGGCCAGGGTCGTGTACATCTTGCCGACCGAACAGTCGGTGCCCACGGTCAGCAGGCGGCGACCGGGGCGGCGGCGGCCCTTGCCGATCGGCAGCTGGGGCGGCGGCTCGCGCACGTCGAACAGCTGTAGGCCGGTCTGCTCGGCCAGAGCCTTGATCTCGCGGTTGTGGTGCAGGCGCTCATGCAGACCGGAGGCCAGGTTCAGCCCGGCGCGCAGGGCGGCGAGCGCATCTTCGATCAGATGGGGGCCCAGGGAGCCGCCCGCGTTGGCGACGCCGAGAACCAGGGTCTTGGCGCCCCTGGAGGCCGCTTCTTCGAACGACAGATTGGGCAGGCCCAGGGTGACGGCGCATTCGGGCCGTCGGAATTCGCCGATACAGAGTTCCGGGCGCCAGACGGCCAGGCCCCTGGACGTCTTCACGCTGAGCTCGTCGGCGGCGTCTCCGAGATAGAGGAGATATGGCGCGGGGATCACTTTGTAACTCCCGATTGCCGGGGTCCGGCCGAGGAGGCGGACATCCCGGGATCTGGTCTGGTTGGGTGGATCCCCTCCGGGCGGTAGGCGGTGGTCGAAAAGAGCAAAAGTGTGCGGCCGCCCGGGGGGCGGCGGCCGCACACCCCCGGGGGGTCAGTATGTGAAGCGGACGCCGGCGGTGAAGCGACGGCCGATGGTGTCGTACAGCGCGCCTTGGCTCGGGCTGCCGAAGATGAAGTTGAACGGGTTCACCGGCGGGGCGGCGTCGAACAGGTTGTTGACCACGCCGAACACCTGCAGCGAACGGTCGCCGTCGTGCTTGATGGTATAGCTGGCGGACACGTTGACGACCGTGTTGGGCGCGACGTTGGCGTTGTTGTAGGTCAGGGTCTCGTCGTAGACGCCCGCGCCCGTGTAGCGGGCCTCGACGAAGCCGGTGAACGGACCCAGGTCGTAGGTCGCCGTCGCCGTGCCGCGCCAGTGTGGTCCGCCGGTGCCAACCACATTGCCGGTGCTGAGGTCGGAGGCCCCGTTATAGCTGTCGTAGTTGGCCACGTAGTTGGCCAGCAGCCGCAGCGACAGATAGCCCGTCCAGGACTTCACCCAGCTGTCCAGCGGCGTGGCGTAGCTGGCTTCGTAGTCGATGCCGCTGGTCTTCACTTCGCTCAGGTTGATGTTGGTCCGCAGCACCTGGGCCAGATTCCCCGAGGCGTCGCGGGTGACGTACTGGCACAGGGCGGCGTTGCCGCTGTAGCAGCGGCTCACGATGTCCTGCGCGGTGAGGGTGCCGATGGCGTTCTTGATGTCGATGTTGAAGTAGTCGACTGACAGCTTCAGTCCGCCGAGCCAGCGCGGCTGGTAGATCACGCCTCCGGTCAGGGTCTCGGCGATTTCCGGCGTCAGGTTGGCGTTGCCCTGCGTGGGGGCGCGCACGCTGAATTGCTTGCCGGTCTGGGGATCGGTCACGGTGCTGAACGTCAGCACGTTGGAGGAGAACATTTCGCTGATGTTGGGCGCGCGGATGTCGTGCGAGCGCGTCACCCGGAACTTGACCTCGTCGTTGACGGCGTAGGTGCCGCCGGCCTTCCAGGTCTCGACCGTGCCGCTGGTGCTGTAGTTGGTCACCCGGTAGGCGCCGTTGAAATCCAGCGACTTGGCGAACGGCGCGTCCTTCAGAATCGGAACGACCGTTTCCACGAAGCCTTCCTCGACGTCGTAGGCGCCGTGCATGGGCCTGGGATTGCCAATGTCGAACATGCCGGCTTGCGATAGGGCGTCGACCGTCTGGTTGACGGCTTCGTGCCGCACTTCCAGGCCGCTGGCGACCGAGACCGGGCCCGCCCAGTTGGAGAAGGGCTCGCCCGAGATGTTGGCCGCGCCGTCGCTTTCGGAGATGGTGGAAGCCAGGCTCTGGGTGCCGGTGACGTAGGCATCCGCCGCGGCGGACGGCGAGCCGGCGCCGAACAGGTTCAGCGGCACGCAGCCGTTGGTCGGGTGGGTTATGGTCGAGCGGCACATGATCTGACCGTTCGGGCCCACCACCGAGTCGATGGCGAGAGCGTAATTGGAGTCGATCCGGTTGTTGTAGATCTTCGCCGTGTAGCGGGTCTGGCCGTACTCGTAATGGGCGTTCCACTTCCAGGTGTCGCCGAACTTGCCGTTCAGGCCGACGACCACGCGCCCCACCTGATTGAGGTCGTCGACCCGGTTGAAGTTCACGTCGGGGCTGATGCGGCCCATGTTGAAGGAGCTGATGCCGTACTGCGCCATCTGCTGCTTGATGTTGCTCGGCAGGAAGGCGTTGTCCGACTGGATGGTGATGTTGCCCAGGTCATAGCCGGTGCTGAGCAGGTAATCGGTCTGCGACTCGGCGGCCGACAGCTCGACGTACCCTTCGATGTTCGGCGTGATCTCCAGGGAGGTCCGCGTATAGAAGTTGCCGCGCTTCAGCGGCGTCGCCAGGTCGACCATGCTGCCGGGATAGATGCCGTCGCCGCCCTGCATGTATTGGGCGCCGACATTGGTCCCGTAGTTGAAGGGGGCGGTGACGCCGCCGGGCAGAAACTGAGTGCCCTTCAGGGGACCCGAGGTGATCAGGCCGCCCAGGGTCGCGGTCGAGACGCGGACGTTGGGGACGATCAGGTCCTGGGGCTGGCCGTTGCCGGCCTTGTAGGCCGGGTTGCTGATGACCCCGTAGTTCTTGTTGAACCAGCTGCGGTCGGTGGCGCCGCTCGGGCCGACGCCGCGGTTGTCGACATACTCGCCCGACGCCACCACATGCAGCCGTCCGTCCAGGAAGGCGTGACCCCAGGTCAGCGAGGCGCGATATTCGTTGTCGTCGCCGTGCTGGGATTCGCCGCCTTGGAATTCACCGGACAGCCCCTCGAAGTTCTTCTTCAGGATCATGTTGACGACGCCGGCCACGGCGTCCGAGCCCCAGGCGGCGGAGGCGCCGCCCGTGACCACTTCCACGTGGTCGATCAGGCCCGCCGGGATCATGTTGGTGTCGACGATGCCGGTCGAGGTGGTGGGGACGAAGCGGTTGCCGTCGACCAGGACCAGGGTGCGGCTGGCGCCCAGGCCGCGCAGATCCAGGAAGTTGCCGCCGGCGTTTTGCGAGCTGTGCGAGGTCGTCGCCGGCGAGACGTCGGCCTTGAACGACGGCAGGGTGTTGAGCAGGTCGGCGATATTGCTGGCGCCGGTCTTTTGCACTTCGGCGGACCCGACGAAGGTTGTCGGCGTGGGCGCGGTGAAGCCCGACCGGTTGACGCGCGACGCCGTGACGACAACGGTGTCCAGCGCGGCGGCGGGCGGGGCCGTGGACACCGGCAGTTGCGCCTGGTCGGCGGCGGCCGACGCGGCGGCGGCGGCGCTCACTGCGGTCGCGGCGGTGTTCGCGGCGAGGACCACCGGCTTGGAGGCCTCTTCGGCGGATGCGCGCAAGGGCGCCGCCGCCATCGCCGCGGCCAGAACGGCGAAGCTCGCCGTCAGCTGCAGGCGCCGCTTTGCGGATGCGTGTGCAAATCGACTGTCAGACATTGAAATACCCCTTCATTTAGTTGCACGCGGCAACCCGGCATGTGGCTTTTTTCGGCCCGGTGCTTTGGCAGACCCGATGCCTGACCGTTAGTTGAAGGTTGCGCCTGAGCGTGTTCTAAGGCTTGGGCCGCCTATAGCCTCGACGCATAGGTCGCAGGGCCCGGCCCTAGGGCGAGCCGTGGGCGCAGTGGCCGGCGCTGCAGCGCGCAAGGCCGCTCGGGTCCGCGCCGGAGGGTGGCTTGTTGTCAAATAACTATTTGATAAATATGGATCTTTTTCAAGAATCCGCCGGGCGGCGGGAAACGGCGAGGCGCGGCGCGTTTCGTGGTCGGCATAGCGCCTGACACATCTCTGTGAGGCTTTCCGGACGGCCTCATCAATACCCATGAGGCGATCGACGAAGCCAACGACACGCTCGGCTTTTGTCGCCAGCGATGCATAATTGGGCGGCAGGCGCCTAATGGAAAGGCGCCGTCATCTTGAGGGGGCGGCGGTGATCTATGGTCTATTCAAATTTCCACCGAAACTCGACCCTGAACAGGGCGTTGGGCGCCGGATCGGCGCGCATATCATCGGTATTCGAAATTCCAGTTGCTTGAGGCGCCGGGTGTGAGCAGCCGATCCACTGACGCGAGGGGCGAGAACGGCCGGCGATCGGTTTGCATCCTGGTGGGCGGCCTGCTCCTGGCCTTTCTGGCGGCGCTTGTTTCAAGCCGGGCAGCGCCTTCGATCGCCGATCCTGCCTGGAAGCGCCTGACGTTCATCGACGCGCAGCATCCCCAGGCGCCGACCAGCCCTGCAGGCCGCGCCGCGCATGCGCGGGTCCTGATGCTGTGGCGGGCCGATTGCGGTCCCTGTCTCATCGAGCTGAAGCACATGGCCGCGCTGCAGGCGGCGGCTGGGCCCGCGGACCTGATCGCCGTGGCTCTGGACGATCCGCACGTTGCGCAGGCCAAGCTGGCGGATCTGGGGCTGCGCCCCCGGCGGCTGTGGTACGCCCTGGGCAGCAACGCAGTGGTGTTGAACCTCCTGGGCGGCCCTCCGCCCCGCCTGCCCCTGAGCGTGGCCGTCGATCCCCGCGGGGACATCTGCGCGCGGCGCACCGGCCTGTTGGGAACCGACATCGTCAGACAATGGGTGGCGCGATGCTCGTCGTGAGCGGCCTGACGGCGGCCTACGGCGGGCGGCCGGTGGCGCGGCTCGCCGGCTTGACCCTGGCCCCCGGCCAGGCGGCCCTGATCCTCGGCCCGTCCGGGTCGGGCAAGACCAGCCTGCTGCTGGCCATGGCCGGGCTGGTGGACATCCATGCCGGCGGCGTCCGCATCGGCGATACGGACATCGGCGCCCTGTCGCTGGCCCAGCGCGACCGCTACCGGGGACGCAACATCGGCCTGGTGTTCCAGGACATCCATCTGATCCCGGGTCTGTCGACCCTCGACAACCTGTTGCTCGCGCCCTACGCCGCCGGCCTGCCGCAGGACGTCCGGCGCGCCCTGGCCCTGCTGGAGCAGCTCGGCCTGGGCGACAAGGCGGCCCGTCCGGCCCAGACCCTCAGCCGCGGCCAGGCCCAGCGCGCCGCCATCGCCCGGGCCATGCTGATGCAACCCAAGCTGATCCTGGCCGACGAGCCGACGGCCAGCCTCGACGATGATGCCTGCCGCGTGGTGGGCGACCTGCTGACCTCCGCGGCCGCCGAGACCGGCGCGATGCTGCTGATCGCCACTCACGACCACAGGCTGAAGGCGCGCATTCCCACCGTCGTCGCGGCGGAGCCGGTTGCTGCCGGGGAAGCTGCATGAACGCCCCGAAGCTGATCTTCGCCTTCATCGGCCGCAAGCCGCTGACCTGGGCCTTCCACGCCCTGACCCTGGCTCTGGGGGTGGCGGTCGTCACCGCGCTGCTGCTCTTGAGCCGCAGCCTGAACGATCGCTTCGACAAGGACCTGGCGGGCGTGGACCTCGTGGTCGGCGCCAAGGGCAGTCCCCTGCAACTGATCCTCTCGACGGTGTTCGCCCTGGACACCCCCACCGGCAACATCCCGCTGCGGACCGCGCAGACGCTGGAGCGCTTCCCTCTGTTCAAGGTGGTCGTGCCGGTCTCGCTCGGCGACAGCGTCGGCGGCTACAGGATCGTTGGCACGCAGCCCAGCTACGGCCAGCTTTATGACGCCCGGATCGCCTCGGGAGCCTGGTGGACCCGGCCGATGCAGGTCACCGTCGGCGCCGAGGCGGCCAGGCAACTGCACATGCATCTGGGCCAGGTGTTCGCGGGCGCCCACGGCCTGGCCACGGGCGGGGAACTGCATGCCGACACGCCCTACACGGTTGTGGGCATCTTGCAGCCGACGGGGACCATCATCGACCGGCTGGTGCTGACGGACACCGCCAGCGTCTGGCGGGTGCACGAACAGGAGGCGGTCAAGCAGGAGGGGCTGACCCCGGACGAAGCGTCGTCCCACCGGGAGGTCACGGCGCTCATGATCAAATACAGGTCGGCCCTGGGCGCGGTGATGGCGCCGCGGCTGATCCAGCAGGAACCGGGCCTGCAGGCGGCGGTGCCCGCCATCGAGATGGCTCGCCTGAACAGCCTGCTCGGCGCGGGAACGCAGGTGCTGCAGGATTTCGGCTGGGGGTTGCTGGCGCTGTCGGCGCTGGGCTTCTTCGTGGCCCTGGTCTCGGCGGTCAGCCAGCGGCGGCGCGAACTGGCGCTGTTGCGGGCGCTGGGCGCGCGTCCGGCGCTGTTGTTCGGGCTGATCGCGGGTGAGGGCCTGATGCTGGGTCTGCTCGGCGGGATTGTCGGTCTCGGCCTCGGGAGAGCCGCCGCCGCCGTCGCCGCGGCGGTTTCCACCCACTCCGGCGGACCGGCCCTTGCGGTCCCTTCCTTCGGCGCGGCCGACCTGGCCATCCTGGGCGGGGCCGCCGCGCTCAGCCTTGCCGCCTCGGTTCTGCCGGGATTGCTGGCCTACCGCCTCAACGCGTCCCTGGCGCTGCAGGGCGCTTGAGCGCCACCGGATGACGGCTTTCGACGATATCGTCTGTGGGCGGAACGATCGCCGTCCGGGCCATGCCGAGCGGCGCGGCGACGGTGTAGAGCTGAACGAACAGGCGACCTGCGAATAGGTCCTCCCGATCGCGCGCATGCAGGGTGAGCCTCGAAGACCCTGATGTCCTGCCCATGGCGACCAGTTGGGTGATGACGGGGCCCGGCGTATCGGCCCGACCGCGTTGGAGCGTCACGGCGATCACCTTGTCCGCGCCGAGCCGGGTCACCGACGCGTCGGCATCCAAGGCCGCCGTGGTCGGGTCGTATCTGAATTTGACGTTGGCGGACGGCCCGTCGCCGTGCGCGGCGGCCACCGCCGCCCTGAAGACGAGCGGATGCGGGGCGCGGCCGCGGACGAGGGCCGGCGTGCTGAACGGCGGCTGTCTCGGCCTGGCCGACTGTTCCCAGCCGTAGGCGAGCTTGAGCAGGGTCGGCTCGGCGAAGTCGGCGCCCAGAAGCTCGACGCCGACCGGCAGGCCGGCGGGGGTGAAGCCCACGGGGATCGCCATCGCCGGAAGTCCGGTCGTGGCGCTGAGCTGGCAGCTGCCGCTGTCCAGCGCCGGATCGCCGATCAGGGGCGGCGCGCGCAGGGGACCGGGATAGGCGAGCGCGTCCAGATGCTGCTCGGCCATGACGCCGGCGACGAGATCGTGCAGCGCCCGCCGTTTGGCCAGCACCTTGCGGTAGTCTTCCGTGTCGCGGCTCACGGTGGCGTCGCGCAGCCGCAAGCGGGCGTCGACCTCCTCGCCGTCCAGGCCGCGGGCGATGATCTCGCCCAGGGATTTGACCGGCGCGTTAGGTTGGCGCGCCAGGTAATCGGCCAGGGCGAACTTGAATTCGCCGGCAATGGCGCTGCTGTCCTTGAGCAGGTCGTCCATGCCGGGGATCGAGACGTCGACCACCTCGGCCCCCTGGGCCTTCATCGCGTCCAGCGCGCCATTGATCAGCCGCAGGTTGTCCCGCTCTTCCGGAGTCGAGGTGAACAGCGCGCGCAACACCCCGATGCGCGCGCCCTTCAGGCCGCCGGGCCGCAGCGCCTGGGCATAGGATTGGGGGATGTGCGCTTCCGCGCCGAGCGTGGAGGGATCGTCGGGGTCGGAGCCCGCCGTCGCGTCCAGCAACAGGGCCAGATCGGTGACCGAGCGGGCCAGGGGGCCGCCGATGTCCTGGCTGGACGACAGGGGGATGATCCCCGTGCGGCTGGACAGCCCGCGCGTTTCGCGCAGTCCGAACAGGTTCTGGTAGGCGGCCGGGATGCGGATCGAACCGCAGGTGTCGGAGCCCATGCCGGCCGCGGAGAAGCTGGCCGCGACCGCGGCGCCGGTTCCGCCGCTGGACCCGCCGGGCGACCGGGCCGGATCGTAGGGGTTCCTGGTGGCCCCGGTCAGCGAAGAGGCGGTGGTGACTCCCGCCGCCAGCTCGTGCATGGCCGTCTTGCCGAGGATGATCGCGCCCGCCGCGCGCAATCGCTGGATCAGGTAGGCGTCGTCCGCGGGCTGTAGCGTGGCCAGGGCGAGGGTGCCGTCCGACGTCGGCATGGTTCGGGTGCCGTAATTGTCCTTCACGAGGATCGGTATGCCGTGCAGCGGTCCGCGGGGACCCCTGACCTTGCGCTCGCTGTCCAGCGCGTCGGCATCCCGCAAGGCCTGCGGATTCAGCCTGATGATCGCGTTCAGGTTCGGCCCGGCGTGGTCGTAGGCGGCGATACGGGCCATGTAGCTCTGGACCAGCTGGCGCGAGGTGATCCGGCCCGATGACAGCGCCGCCTGCAGCTCGGGAATCGACTTCTCGAAGACGTCGTACGGGGGCTGGGACGTCCCCGGCGCGCGCCGCAAGGGGTGGGCGGAAGCCAGCTGCGCGGGCGTCGCGCACAGCGCCACGCACACAGGCGCTAGGCAGATCGATCGCAGCAACCGGGAGGCAAGGTTCATAATGCAGAGCTAGCGCGCGCCTGTCCGCCCGTTAAGCCCCGATGCTTTCTGCGGGCCATAGATCGAGGCTATGTACAGCCTCTTCCCTGCGGGCGCCGGATTTTCGCAGCCGGACTGACCGGGCGAGGCGGCGCCGACGCCATCAGGCGCTGTCTGGGTAAGCCCGGCGGGCCGCCGAGCCTTAACCGCTCTTTCAGCCCGACCCCGAATACTCGCGACCGCCGGTTTTGCTTTGGTCGGGCGCGTGCGTTGCGGAGTGTTGGATGCCGGGGGAAGTGGGGGGCCGCGACCACGCCGATTGGAATTGCGATCTTGTCCACCGGCTCGCCGAAGCGAGCCGGGACTGCATGTGGGTGCTCGATCTCGACGGACGGCTGGCGTACGCCAGCTCCCGGTCCGCGAACCTCCTGAATCATCCGGCGGGCGCCGGCGCGGCGCGCAGCCTGCGCGACCTGTGGCCGGAGGAGAGCCGGTTCAGCCTGGACCGCGCCCTGAGCGCCGCCGCCGCGGGGCGGGTTTTCCAGTTCCGCGCCTTCTTCCATGCCCGCCCGCGGGCGGGGGCCTACTGGGAGACGGTGGTCTCGCCGATCCGCGGCGCCGACGGCGCGGTGTCCAATCTCCTGGCCGTGGCGCGGGACGTCACCACCGAGGTTGAAACCCGCGCCTTCCTCGAATCGGTGATCCACCTGCTTCCCTCGCCGCTCACGGTGAAGAACGCGGCGGACCGCCGCTTCGTGCTGATGAACCGGGCCGCCGAGGACTTGTTCGGCATGGCCGCGGAAGACGCCCTCGGCCGTACGGCGCAGGAGCTGTTCGGAGACGACCCCCGCGCTTTCCAGCCGCAGGAGGCCGAGGTGCTCGACTCCGGGGAACTGCGGGCTTTCGACCATCAGGCCAACGTCACCGGCACGGGGCGTCCGCGCCATTTCTCGCTCAAGCTGCTGGCCACCCACGACGACCTCGGCCCGCGGCATCTGATCGCCCTGGGCGAGGACGTTACCGAGCGCCGCGAGGCGGCCGAGAGCCTGCGCGCGGCCCTGCAGGCGGCGCAGCAGGCGAGCGAAGCCAAAAGCGCCTTCCTGGCCAACATGAGCCACGAGTTGCGCACCCCCCTCAATGGCATCGTCGCGGGGGCCGACATGCTGGCCCAGGCCGGTCTGCCGGCGCGCGCCGGCGAACTGGTGGACCTGATCCGGACCTCCAGCGAAGCGCTCGACCGGCTGCTCTCGGACGTCCTCGACATCGCCCGTGTCGAGTCCGGCCAGATCATCCTGGCGACGGAGGCCTTCCACCTGGGCGAGACCGTCCGCTCCGTCGCCGCCCTCTTCGGTCTGGAGGCCGAGCGCAAGGGGCTGGAGCTGAAGGTCGATCTGGCGCCGTCGCTGGATCAGGTCGTCATGGGCGACATGGTCCGGCTGCGCCAGGTCCTGAGCAATCTGATGAGCAACGCCGTCAAGTTCACCCAGCGGGGGCGGATCGTCCTGGAAGCGGCCCGCACCGAGGCGGGCGCGGCGCGGTTCACGGTCACGGACACCGGCATCGGGTTCGATCCGGCGGCGAAGGAGCGCATCTTCGGCCGCTTCCAACAGGCCGACGATACCTTCACCCGCCAATACGGCGGTGCGGGCCTGGGCCTGTGCATCTCCCGCGAACTGGTCGGGCTGATGGACGGGACGCTGGACTGCGACGGCCGCCCGGGTGAGGGCGCCTGCTTCTGGTTCGAAATCCCCCTGCCCGCCGAAGCCGGCGACAGGCCGGCCGGCCGCGAGGCGCGGGCGCCGCGGCCCGAGGCCGGGCTGCGCATCCTCATGGCCGACGACCATCCGAGGAACCGGCAGGTGGTGCAACTCATGCTGGACGGCGTGGCCGAGGTCGTGGCCGTGGAGAACGGCGCCGAGGCGGTCGCCGCCTTCCGCCGCGAAGCCTTCGATCTGGTGCTGATGGACGTGCAGATGCCGGTCATGGACGGGCTGGCGGCGGTGCGCGAAATCCGGACGCTGGAAGCGGCCAGGGGCGGCGGCGTCACGCCCGTCATCATGCTCACCGCCAATGTCCTGCCCGAGCATATGGTGCAGAGCGCCGAGGCGGGCGCCGATCTGCACCTGGGCAAGCCCGTCACCCTCCGATCGCTGTTCGCGGCCATCGAGGATGTTCACGCCGGGCCGCACAACCAGGCGACCGGTCTTTACCCGAATTTCGGACATCGGCGCCCATAGTCGGCGCCTCCTGAACAGTAATGGTCCCCATGGGTCTGGCATCATCCCTAGCCTCGGCGAGCTTCCCCGCCGCCGCCTCTCCGATCAGCGAGCGCCTGGATATGGCCCGGCGGGCCGTGGAGGGACGCTTCCTCGAAGCCGGGGACGTGCTGGCGCAGGCGGTCGATGGGGTCGGCCGATTGATCGCCTCGCTCGACAACCTGGCCAAGACCCTGGACCCGGCGACGGTCGAGGCCACCGCCGCCGAGCTCAAGATCGCGGCGGCCAGTCTCGCCACCCTGCCGAGCCGGCACGCCGGGCGGCGCGGGGTCGTGGACGGGATGGCGAAGCTGGGCGACACCCTCGGCGGCTGTATCGACGAGATGCGGCGTGATCTCGGCTATCTCTGGGTCTTCGCGATCAACATCAAGATCGGCGGCGCGGGCGTCGACGCCGGGAGAGCCGAATTCGGCCTGTTTGCCCAGGAGATCTGCGACTGTATCGAGCTGGGCCGAAACCAGCTCGGCGATTTCGACCGCGCCCTGCAGGCGCTGCGCGCCGAACTCAGGGCCGCCTGCGCCCAGGAACAGCTCCTGGCCGAGCATTGCTCCGATCTGCTGCCGGCCGTGCCGGATGGCCTGGTCGCCAGCGCCGAGGACCTGACGGCCTACCACGGCCAGTTGTCCCGGGCGGCGCTGGAGGTGGCGGGCGTGGCCCGCGCCATTCACAAGAAGGTGGGCGCCGCGCTCGCCGCGCTGCAGGTCGGCGACAGCACCCGCCAGCGCATAGAGCACGTGCAGGAGGCCCTGGCCCTGTTGGCCGAGGTCGATGGCCTGGCGCCCGAGCCGCGCAGCCGGCTGGAGGCCTGCGTGCACGGCCTGCTGGCGGGCCAGTTGCGGGCGGCCGCATCGGATTTCCACCGCGATGTCGCCCGCATCGGCCAGAACATGTCCGGCATGGCGGTCGACGCAGGCGAACTCCTGTCCCTGCGCGACCTCGCCTTCGGCCGGGTCGATGGCGGCGAGGGCTTCCTGCGGCGCATGGAGGGCCATGTCGGCGAGGCCCTGAATCTCGTGGGTCAGATGGAGGGTGCGGACCGGACCGCGGCGGCGGTCGGCGGCTCGGCCGCAGCCGCCGGGGGCGCGCTGAGCGCCCAGGTCGCCGGCCTGCAGGCGATCAAGACCGACGTGCAGCAGATGGCCCTCAACACCACCTTGAAATGCACCCGGATCGGCGACGCCGGCAAACCGCTGGCGGTGATCGCCCTGGAATTGCGCGTGCACGCCGGCCAGTTGGATATCTCGGCGCGCGGTGCGATGACGGCCCTGGACGCCCTCTCCGGCGCGTCCGCCGCCCTGGCCGCGCCCTCGACCGGCGATGCCGATGCGGATGACGCCGGCGCCGCGCTGTGCGAGGCGGCGTCGCGGCTGCGCAGCGCCGGCGACGCCGCGGCGGCGGACCTGGTGAGCCTGGTCCGCCTCGGCGAGACCGTGGTCGGGGCCCTGCGGGGCGCGGCCGCCCGACTGGACCTGCAGCGGGAGATCGGCGCGATCCTGGACGAGGCGGCGGAATCGCTGACGCAGATGGCCGGGGCGGACATCCCGCGCGTCGATGATCTGGGCGAGATTCTGGAGGGGCTGCTGGCCCGCATCGCCAAGCGGTACACCATGGCCCAGGAGCGCGAGACCCACCGGGCCCTGACGGAAGGCCTGCAACTGGCGGCGACGCCGGGCGCGCCGGAAGACGGCTCGAGCGAGGCGCTGGACGAGGTCCTGTTCTGACGTGCGCTAGCGGGCGGCGGCGCGCAGGATTTCCGGGGCGATCTGGGACAGGGGCACGATCCGGTCGACACAGCCGCGCGCGATGGCCTCCTTGGGCATGCCGAACACCACCGAGGTGGCCTCGTCCTGGGCCAGGGTGCGCGCCCCGGCGGCCTTCATCTCCTCCAGCCCCCGGGCGCCGTCGTCGCCCATGCCGGTCATGATCACGCCCACCGCATTGGATCCGGCCGACCGGGCCGCCGACCGGAACAGCACATCCACCGAGGGGCGGTGGCGGGACACCAGGGGACCGGTGCGCACCGACACATAGTAGTTGGCGCCGCTGCGCTCGATCATGGTGTGCTGGTTGCCCGGGGCGATCAGCACCCGGCCGCGCAACACGGCGTCGCCGTCGGCGGCCTCCTTCACGTCGACCTCGCACAGGTCGTTCAACCGTTTGGCGAACGAGGCGGTGAACCGCTCGGGCATATGCTGGACGATGACCATGCCGGGAGCGTCGGCGGGTATGGCTTCCAGCAACAGGCGCAAGCACTCCGTGCCGCCGGTGGAGGCGCCGATGCAGACGATGGACTCCGTGGTGCGGGCCATGGCGCGGCCGCTGGGCGCCGCCAGCATGGCGTCTGCCGTCAGCTTCTTTTCCGGCTCATGCGAGGACGGGGCCGCGGGGTGGCGCCGGCCGGGTATCCGCGCGCTGGCGGCGGCCTTCACCGCGTCGCAGATGCGGATCCTGGATTCCGCGAGGTGCTCGGCCACGCCCATCTTGGGCTTGAGGATGACGTCGACCGCGCCGGCTTCGAGCGCCTGCAGCAGGGTCTCCGAACCGGCCTCGGTCAGCGACGAGCACATGACGACCGGGATCGGATGCTGGGCCATCAGCTTGCGCAGGAAGGTGATGCCGTCCATCCGCGGCATCTCGACATCCAGGGTGATGACGTCGGGCACGTCGTTGCGGATGCGGGCGGCCGCGACATAGGGGTCGGACGCGACGCCGATAACTTCGATCTGCGGATCGGCAGCCAGCACCGCCGCGAGGGTCTGCCGCACCGTCGCGGAATCGTCGATGATCAGCACGCGGATTTTTCTGGGAGCCAGCAAGGAACTAGGCGCGCTGGAACACGGTGTTGGCGATCTGGGTGACGGGAAGATCGATGCCGGCGATCGATTCCGAGTGGCCCAGGAAGAGGTAACCGCCCGGCCGCAGGTGTTCGCACAGTCGCGTAAGCACCTTGGTCTGGGTCGCCTTGTCGAAATAGATCAGTATGTTGCGGCAGAAGATCAGGTCCATGTCCCGATCGACCGGATAGCTCTCGTCCATCAGGTTGAGGCGGGCGAAGGTCAGCTTGGACCTCAGTTCCGGCACGATGCGCACCACGCCGCGCGACGGGTCCTTCGCCCGCATCACATAGCGGCGGCGCAGTTGCATATCGACCGGATCGATCATGGCCTCGGAGAAGATGCCGGTCACCGCCTGGCCCAGCACCTGGGTGCACAGGTCCGTGCAGAGGATCGAATAGTCCTGCCGCCGGTGCGCGCCCCGGTGTTCCTCCAGCAGCATTGCCAGGGTGAAGGGCTCCGCGCCGGTCGAGCAGGCTGCGCTCCAGGCCTTGATCGAGCGGCGGCCCGCCTTGGCCAGGGCCGGCAGGGCCACCGCCTGCAGGAACTGGAAGTGCGCCGGCTCGCGGAAGAATTCGGTCTTGTTGGTGGTGACCGCGTCGATCAGGTGGACGATCTCGGCCTGCAGCCCGTCTTCGTCGAACAGGTGGCGGCAGTAGCTGTTCAGATCGGCGAGGCCGGTGGCGCGCATGCGCCGGCGCAGCCGCCCTTCCAGCATGGTGCGCTTGTTGTCGGGCATCTTGATGCCGCTGTAGCCGTGGATCAGTTCGGCCAGGCGCTTGAAGTTCTTGCTGCTGAGCTGGTCGGCGGTTTGCCGTTCCCCGTCGAGGTCCGTCGGGACGGACGCCGGCGCCGGTTCGCAGGGCTTGAGGGCGGCGGCGGACCTCACGCCGCGCGCTCGATCGGCAGGGCGGCCGCTTCCTGGCTGGTGAGCAGTCGGGCCAGATCGAACAGCACCACGAAGCCGGTGTCCCGGCGCACCACGCCCTGGATATAGTCCGAACGCCACGGCACCCCGATATCGGGCGCCGGCTCGATCTGGTCCGCGGCGAAGCTGATCACCTCGACCACGCGATCGGCGACGAAACCCAGGGACAACATCCGTCCGTCCACCGGGACGTCCAGCACCAGGATGCGTGTGCTGGGGGTCGGGGCGGCGGCGGGGAGGCCCAGCTTCAGCCTCAGGTCCAGGGTGGGTGTCGCCCGTCCGCGGACGTCGGTCAGGCCCAGCAGGTAGCTCGGCCCTTCGGGCAGGGCGAACGGCTGCTGGTAGTCGAGGATCTCCCGGACCAGTTCAACCGGGACCGCGAACACCTCGGCGCCCAGTCCGAGGATGACGAATTGGGCTTCCGCCATCAGCCGTATTCCCGGAAGTCCGAGTCCGCCGCATCCGGTCCGCCCTGGGCCAGGTCCAGGGCGAAGCCTTGGGCGCGGGCCTGTTGGACGGCGACCGGATTGCGCGCCGGGGTTTGCGCCTTGGGCCGGGCGGCGGGCGGACGGCCAGGCGAGGCGGGCCGCTTGGCGGCCGGGGCCGGTCTGCGGGCTGCGGCGCCGTTGGCCTCGATGCGGAAGTAGGCGATGGAGGCCTGCAGTTCCTCGGCCTGGGCGGCGAGCTCCTCGGAGGTGGCGGACATCTCCTCCGAAG
>JAQGII010000299.1 GCA_028291305.1 Caulobacteraceae bacterium | reverse complement strand
GGCGCGGGCATGGTCTACATGGCCGGCAAGCCCGACCATAAGCTCGACAACGACCACATGGTCGACCACATCGTCGAACTGGTCGAACAGCGCGCCGCCCAGATCGAGGCGGAAAAGCTTGAGGCGGAGAAGCTGGAAGCCGCCGAGTAGGCCGTCGTCTTGGTGACTGGCGCATTCAGCCGGCAGTCACCACTTGCGCCATACGATTCAGATCAAGTCACTCGACCTGGGGAAACCATGTCCAAGAAGCCTGCCCACCTCCGCCTCGCCCTGACGGCCGCGCTCGCTTCGGCCGCGCTGGCCACGCTCGCCCACGCCGCGCCGACCGACCCGGCCGCCGCCAAGATCGACAGCCTGGACAACGCCCTGATCGAGACCATGAAGGCGGGCAAGTCCGCCGGGGCCGAGGGGCGCTACAAGCTGATGACCCCGGCCGTGGAGTCGGCCTTCGACCTGCCGGCCATGCTGCGGGTCGCGGTGGGGCCCGACTGGACCAAGATCGCCCCAGCCGACCAGCAGGCCCTGGCCGCGGCCTACCGCCGCTACGCCATCGCCAACTACGCCAAGAACTTCAACGGCTACTCGGGCCAGAAATTCATCATCGCGCCCGAGGTCCAGGTCCGCGGCGCCGACAAGCTGGTCAAGACCCAGCTGACCGGCGGCGGCACGGACGTGGCCCTGGCCTACCGGATGCGCGACAACGGCGACGGCTGGAAGGTGGTCGACGTCTTCTACAACGGCTCGATCAGCCAGCTGGCCACCCAGCGCTCGGACTTCGCCTCCACCCTGTCCAACGGCGGCGCCAAGGCCCTGGTGACCAAGCTCAACGCCCAGTCCGACAAGCTGCTGAAATAACCCCCGTCCATCATCCCCGGCGCGCCCTGCGGGCGCCCGCAGGATGACGGCCTTGATTACATCTCCAGCGGCGGCGCCTTGTTCTTCGGCGGCGGGCCCATCAGGGCCGGGCCGAAGAACATCGCCGTGCCCAGGGTGTAGGCCAGCGAGATCAGCAGCAGCTTGCCCATGCTGGCCGTGCCCGGGTGGGCCGAGATCCACAGGGCGCCGAAGGCGATGCCGGTGGTCAGGCCGCTGAACAGCACCGCCCGCGTCAGGCTCGAGGTCAGGAAGTGGGCCTCGCCCGAGCGCCAGGCCATCACCAGATAGATGTGGAACGCCACCCCGATGCCGAACAGCAGGGGCAGGGCGATGATGTTGGCGAAGTTGATCGGCTGGCCGATGACCACGCAGGTGCCCAGGGTCAGAAGGCCGGTCAGCATCACCGGCAGCACCGTATAGACCACGTCGACCACGCGCCGCAGCACCGCCAGCAGCAGCACGGTGATGGCCACGAGCGACAGCACGCCCGCCTCGCGGAAGGCGTCGACGATGGTGCGGCCGGCCTCGACGATCGACACCGGCCCGCCGCTGGCGTTGGGCGCGATCTGGCGCACCACCTTGGCGAAATGCTTCAGGCCGGCGTCGTCCAGCAGCCCGCCCGAGGGGAAGACCTGCACGCGGGCGCGGCCGTCCGGCGTGGTCCACTGCCGCACCAGTTGCGGCGACAGGGTCTGGGGCGTCAGCGGCTGGGCGTTGAGCATGGAGCGGAGCTGGCCGAGCAGGATGCCCAGCGGCTGCACGACGGTGTCCTGGGCGGCGGCGCGGCGGGCGGCGTCGCCCGCGGCCAGCTTGTCGAGCGCGGCGGCCAGGGTCAGGGCGTCCTGGCCGGGCGGGCCGGGGTCGCTCGGGGCGGCGGCGCGCAGGTCGGCCGCGGTCCGGCGCAGGCTGGTCACGAGCTCGGCGTCGCTGGGCGGCGGCGCGATGTCGAAGGGGTTGATGGTCGGGTCCAGCAGCAGGTTGGCGTCCGCGATCAACGCCAGCTTGGGCCCCTGGTCGGCCGGCATGAAGCTGGACAGGGTGACGGCGTGGGCCACCTCCGGCAGCTTTTCCAGGCGCCGCGCCAGGGCGTTGGCGGCGTCGAGCGACGGGGTCAGCACGTCGATGGTGTTGGGCGAGCGGTCGGGGTCCTTCATCAGGTCCCGCAGGGTGGCCATCGATTCCGAGTGGGGGTTCTTGAGGTCCAGCGGGTTGGAGTCGAAGCGCAGGAAGGGGATCAGGCCGACGCAGACCAGGGCCACCAGGCCGTTGAGCAGCAGCACCAGCCTGCGGCGCTTGTTCATCAGCTCGTCGAGCGGGGCCAGGGCCTCGAAGCCGCCGCGCGCGCTCTGGATCCTCGGGCGCAGCACGTGCAGCAGCTCCGGCAGCAGGGTGATGGTCAGCAGGAAGGCGATGACGATGCCGACGCCGGCGATGACGCCCAGTTCGGACACCCCGACATAGGGGGTCGGCAGGAAGGCGAAGAAGCCGGCCGCGATGGCCGCCGCCGCCAGGGCGATCGAGGCGCCGACCTCGCGCGCCGCGGCGATCAGGGCCTCGTCCTGGGTCGGCAGGATGCGGCTGTCGGCGCGGTATTTGACGGCGAACTGGATGCCGAAATCGACTCCCAGCCCGACGAACAGGGGGATGAAGGCGACGGAGATCAGGTTGAAGCTGCCGACGATGGCCAGGCCGAGCCCGGCGGTCATCACCAGGCCGACCAGGGTGGCGCCCATGATGGCGGCGGTCACCCGCGTGGAGCGCACCGCCAGCCACAGCATCAGCAACACGGCGCCGATCATCACCGAGGCCATCAGCACCGCCCGGTCGGCCAGGCTGGCGAACTCCTCGTCGTTGAGCGGCACGTTGCCGGTCAGGCGCACGGTGATCCCGTGGGCGGCGTCGAGGCCGGCGGCCTTGGCCGTCTGGCGGATGGCCTCGCTGGCCGCGGCGCCCGGCTCCAGGGCGCTGTAGTCCAGCTTGGGCCGGATGATCACGAACTTGCGCGCCTGGGCCGTGGCGGAGGTGGAGAACAGCGCCTGCCACGAGAAGAAGGCCGGCTTGCCGTCGGCCACGCTCTGCAGCGACTGGCCCAGGGACCTCACCGGCTTGTCGATGTCGGTCAGCTTGGCGTCGCCCCGCTGCACGCCCATCAGCATGGTCTGCAGGCTGTTCATGACGCCGCGCAGGGACGGGTCGGCGGCCAGGGGCCCCAGGATGGGCTGGGCCTTGATCAGCTGTTCGGTGGCTTGCTTGACCTCGCTCAGCGGCAGCAGCACCAGGCCTTCGCGGTCCCAGAAAGGGCCCCCGTCGGGGCGGTCCACGCCCAGGATCAGGTCCTTGCGCTGGGCGATCTTCTCGGCCAGCACCGCCGCGCCGCGCTCGGCCAGTTCCGGCGTCTTGCCGTCGATCACCGCGATGATGCTCTGCGACTGGTCGGGGAAGGCCTTGGCGAAGGCGATGCCGTTTTGCCGCCAGGGCAGGTTGGCCGAGATCAGCTGCTCGGTGTCGGTGGTCATCTTGAAGTGGCCGGCGGCATAGAAGCCGGCCCCGGCCGCCAGCAGAAGGCTCACCCCGATCACCAGCCAGGCCCGGCCGACGCTGTACGCCACAAGTCGGGCCATGACGGACGGTTTTGCGGACACGGATAACCCCCCAAGGTCAACGGCGGCGCGCACCATAAGGTCAGCGCGGCCATATCGCCATGCCCCCCCGAACGCGGCGCGGCAATGCCGGTTCTAACCGATCCGGAGGGGGCGGCCAGCCCCGCAATCGCCTGAATCATCTGCCAGCTGAGGGACGCGATGGATCGCGCCCTGCCCATTCGCCCTGGCCATGCGGCTCAGATGACAACCTGGATCGGCTAGGACACAGTCGCAGTCGCCCTCGGCACGGGTTGGAGGAAGCCTTGACCCCCGCTGACGGCAGTCCACCGGAAGATGAGGTTGCGGGCCTCCTGCTGGAGGCGTCGTTCGACCTGCTGGCCCACGGCGGCTGGGGCAATTTCTCGCTGCGCGCCGTAGCCGATTCGATCGGCGTCGCCGGGTCCGCCGCTTCCCATCGGTTCGGAGATCGGGCCGGTCTGGTCGCCGCCGTCTGCGACGCCGCGATCGAGAGTGAACGCAGCCAGATGGACCGGTTCCTGCCGGGAATCCGCGTCGACTCCGGCGGCGAGCTGGCGGCCGTGCTCTGCGAATGGCTGGAGCAGAGGGTGCGGTGCAACCGCAGGCAGGCGCGGGCCTGCAGCGAGCTGCTGCTGGTCTCCTATCGCGATCCGGCGTTCCACACCTTCAGCGGCCGATGGGTGGAAACCTGCCGCCGGATGGTCGCGCGCCTGGCGCCGAGCTTCAACGACGAGGCCAGCCGGGCCGTCGCCGCCTTCCTGGCGGTGGAGATCCCCTACTGGCTGCTGCTGGCCGACGACCCGCTGTTCCGGCTGGCCAGCGGCGAGGCGCTGAGACGCATCGTCATGCTGGCCCAGCGATCGGCCGATCCCCTGCCGGTCTTCTGGCTGCAGCGCGGCCTGGAGCTGCCCGACGCCCGCCGCC
>JAQGII010000125.1 GCA_028291305.1 Caulobacteraceae bacterium | reverse complement strand
GGCGCCCGCCGCCTCGGCCGCGAACTCGGCCCGCTCCAGGGCGACGGCCCCCTGGTCCAGCAGGGCGCTGACGAACCGCTCGCCGTCCTCGCTGGCGATGGAGCGGGCCTCCACCCCCACCACCCCGGCGCGGGACTTGACGCCCTGCAGCGGCCGGAAGGTCCAGGCGGCGTTGGGCAGGGTGCCGGTGCCCGCGCCCGCCGGCTCGCCCTTCTCCCAGGCCCAGCGGGCGGCGGCCATGTCGCCGGCGCTCAGGGCGTCGAGCGGCGGCGAGGCGGCGGCGATGGCGATGTCCTCGCCGCTGGGCGTCAGCACCACCGCGCCCGCGCCGGTCGCGGCGCCGAGCTGCTCGGCCAGGGCGGTGGCGGCGTCCTCGGCGCGGGCGGCGGACGACAGCCGGCGCGTCGCCGACAGCACGGCGGCGATGCCCGCCGCCCGCCGCGCCACCGCCTGCGACTGGTCGCGCACGCGCCCCGTCAGCCAGCCGGTGGTCATGGCCACCGCGAAGAAGACCGCGAAGGTGAAGACATCGGTCGAATGGCCGATGGCCAGGGTCAGGCGCGGCTCCAGGAAGAAGAAGTTGTAGACGAGGGCGGCCGTGGCGGCGGCGGTCACCGCGGGCCACAGGCCGAACAGCAGGCCCGACGCCAGGACGCTGAGCATGAACACCATGGCCAGGTTGGCGCCCTGGGCGTAGCGGTCGACGACATAGGCCACGCCGCCGGCCGCCGCGACGCTGGCCACGGCGCCAAGATGTCCGCGCCAGGGCAGGGGGCCTTTTGCACGGCTGGCCGGCTCGGCCGTGACCGCGTCGGCGGTTTCGGTGATGACATGGACGGCGGCGCCGGTGGTCCCGTCCAGCAGGGCGCCGAGCAGGGGCCGATGGAAGAGGCTGCGGCGGCGATGGGTCTTGCCCATCACGATCTGGGTCAGGTTGTTGCGGCGGGCATAGTCGAGGACCGAACCCACCAGGTCGTCGCCGGTGAGGGTCACGCCCGCCCCGCCCAGTTGTTCGGCCAGCTTCAGGGCGTCGCGCAGCTTCTGGGCCGCCTCCGGAGAGGGGGGCGGCTGGTTGGGGCGCTCGACGTGGGCCACGGTCCAGGGTGCGTCCATCATCATGTCCGACAGCCGCCGACCCGCCCGCACCAGGGCGGGGGCCATGGCGTCGGGCCCGACCAGCACCAGGATCCGCTCGCCGGCCGCCCAGGGCCCCTCGACCCCGGCCCGCTTCATCGCCCCGAGCAGTTGGTCGTCCACCGTCTGCGCCGCGCGGCGCAGGGCCAGTTCGCGCAGGGCGGTGAGGTTCTCGGTCTTGAAGAAACGTTCGGATGCGATGCGCGCGGTCTCGGGCAGGTAGACCTTGCCCTCGGCCATCCGCTCGCGCAGCTCGGCGGGGGTGATGTCGATCAGTTCGATCTCGTCGGCGCGGGACAGAGCGCCGTCCGGCACCGTCTCGCGCTGGCGCACCCCGGTGATCTTCCACACCACGTCGACCAGGCTTTCCAGGTGCTGGACGTTGAGGGTGGTCCACACGTCGATGCCGGCGGACAGCAGCTCTTCCACGTCCTGCCACCGCTTAGGGTGACGCGACCCGGGGGCGTTGGAGTGGGCGTATTCGTCCACCACCAGCAGGCCGGGCTTGCGCTCCAGGGCGGCGTCGAGGTCGAACTCCAGCAGGGTGCGCTCGCGGTGCTCGATGGGCTTCCTGGACAGCACCTCCAGCCCGCGCAGCAGGCTCTGGGTGTCCTTGCGGCCGTGGGTCTCCACCACCCCCACCAGCACGTCGCCGCCCTCGGCCTTGCGGCGGCGGGCGGCGCGCAGCATCTCGTAGGTCTTGCCGACCCCCGGGGACATGCCCAGGAACACCTTCAGCCGGCCTCGCCCCGGACGGGCGGTGGCCGCCAGCAGGGCGTCGGGGTCTGGCCTGCGCGGTTCGTCGGGCGTCATGACCCCTTAAGGGTGCGCTGCGGCGAAGGCGGCGTCGAGAGCCATATTGGTCTTCAGCACGTTGACGTGGGGCTGGCCGAACACGCCCAGCCAGGGGCCTTCGGTACTGGCGGCGATGAGCTGCTCCACCGCGGTAAGGGGCAGGCCGCGGGCGGCGGCGATGCGGGCCGCCTGGCGCTGGGCGTTGGCGGGGGTGATGTCCGGGTCGAGCCCTGAGGCCGAGGTGGTCACCGCGTCGGCCGGAACCGGGCCGGCGCCTTCGCCGCGCAGGGCGTCGGTGCTCGCGGCCACCCGCTTGATCAGGTCGGGGTTGAGCGGACCCAGGTTGGAGCCGGACGAACCCGAGGCGTCATAGCCGTTGGTTCCGGCGGCGGAGGGGCGCGGGTGCAGGTATTTGGCCTGGCTGAACCCCTGGGCCAGCAGAGCCGATCCGATCACCCGGCCGCCGGAGTCGCGGATCAGGCTGCCTCCCGCCTGGAACGGAAAGGCGACCGTGGCGACGGCGGTCACCGCCAGCGGATAGGCGACGCCGAGCAGCAGGGTAAAGAACAGGGTGGCGACGATGGCCGGGCGGAATTGGGCGAGCATGGCGTTCCTCACGCGAGACCGAGCGCCGAGACGGCGAGGTCGATGATCTTGATGCCGACGAAGGGGGCGACGATGCCGCCCAGGCCGTAGACCAGCAGGTTGCGCTGCAGCAGCTTGGCGGCGCCGATGGCGCGGTACTTCACTCCCCTCAACGCCAGGGGGATCAGGGCGATGATCACCAGGGCGTTGAAGATCACCGCGGACAGGATCGCGCTCCTGGGGCTGTGCAGGCCCATCACGTTGAGCGCCCCGAGCGCCGGCAGGCCGACCACGAACAGGGCCGGGATGATGGCGAAATACTTGGCCACGTCGTTGGCGATGGAGAAGGTGGTCAGGGCGCCGCGGGTGATCAGCATCTGTTTGCCTACCTCGACGATCTCGATCACCTTGGTCGGGTCGGAGTCCAGGTCGACCATGTTGCCTGCCTCGCGGGCGGCCTGGGCGCCGGTCTGCATGGCCACCCCGACATCGGCCTGGGCCAGGGCCGGGGCGTCGTTGGCGCCGTCGCCGCACATGGCCACCAGGCGGCCCTTGCCCTGTTCCTCGCGGATCAGGCGCAGCTTGTCCTCCGGCGTCGCCTCGGCCAGGAAGTCGTCGACCCCGGCCTCCGACGCGATGGCGGCGGCGGTCACCGGGTTGTCGCCGGTGATCATCACGGTGCGCAACCCCATGCGGCGCAGGTCGGCGAAGCGCTCCTTCACATTGGGCTTCACCACGTCCTTCAGGTGGATGACGCCGAACAGGACGCCGTTTTCCGACACCGCCAGGGGCGTGCCGCCCGAGCGGGCGATCCGGTCCACGGCGGCGCTGAATTAGACGGGGGCCTGTCTGGCGTCGAGGCCGGCGTCCATGAGCACGGCGTCCACTGCTCCCTTGCGCCAGCTGTGGCCGTCCGCGTCCAGGCCCGACTGGCGGGTCATGGCGCTGAACGGGATGACCTTGGCCCCGGCGGGGGCGTCCAGGACCAGGCCCTGGTGGCGGGCCAGCTCGACGATCGAGCGGCCCTCGGGCGTCTCGTCTCCGAGCGACGCCAGCAGGGTCGCCCGCAGCAGCATGTCCGGCCGCACGCCGGGCACGGGGACCAGTTCGGTGGCCATGCGGTTGCCGAAGGTGATGGTGCCGGTCTTGTCCAACAGCAGGGTGTCGACGTCGCCCGCCGCCTCGACCGCGCGGCCGGAAGTGGCCAGGACATTGACCTTGAGCAGCCGGTCCATGCCGGCGATGCCCACCGCCGACAGCAGGCCGCCGATGGTTGTCGGAATCAGGCAGATGAACAGTGCGCCCAGGACCATCGGGTCGAGCGTCACGCCGGAATAGGCGCCGAGGCCCAGCAGGGTCACCACCGCGATCAGGAAGATCAGCGTGAGCCCGGCCAGCAGCACGGCCAGGGCGATCTCGTTGGGCGTCTTCCTGCGGTCGGCGCCCTCGACCATGGCGATCATCCGGTCGAGGAAGGTGTTGCCGGCCTCCGAGGTGATGCGCACCTTGATCCAGTCGGACACCACAGTGGTGCCGCCGGTGACGGCCGAGCGGTCGCCGCCGCTTTCGCGGATCACGGGCGCGCTTTCGCCGGTGATGGCCGCCTCGTTGACCGAGGCCATGCCCTCGATGATCTCGCCGTCGGCGGGCACCACGTCGCCGGCCTCAACGAGAATGATCTGACCGACCCCGAGCTGATGCGCCGGCGTGGCGACGATGGTCCCGGCCCGCTCATCGACGATCAGCTTGGCCTTGGTGGTCACGCGGGTGGCGCGCAGGCTGTCGGCCGCCGCCTTGCCCCGGCCCTCGGCCACGCTCTCGGCGAAGTTGGCGAACAGGACGGTGGCCCACAGCCACAGCGCGATCTGCAGGGCGAAGCCCCAGGCCGTGTGGTCCTTGATCGCGATAATCGTGGAAATCGAGGCCAGGACGGCGACGATCCAGGTGGCGAAGATCACCGGATTGCCGGTCAGCTTGCGCGGGTCGAGCTTGGCGAAGGCGTCGCCTAGGGCGCGGCCGAGCATGGCGGAGGAGAAGCTGCCGCCGACGCCCGCCACGTTGCGGGCAAGGGGAACGGTCGAGGTCATGGTCATGTCAGGATGCCCGATGGGGTTTCAATGGGCCGCGACGGCGTGGAGCGCCTGGAAGTGCTCCACGATCGGGCCGAGGGCGAGGGCGGGGAAGAACTGCAGGCCGCCCATGATCAGGATCACCCC
>JAQGII010000210.1 GCA_028291305.1 Caulobacteraceae bacterium | reverse complement strand
CTTCTCAATCGCCGTCGGGCTGTGGGCGGCCGGTCAGATGGCCCAGGCCCTGGTGCGCACCACCGCCGGGTTCACCCTGGCGCGGATTCCGCTCGCCCTGGGCGAGGCCGGCGCCTTCCCCTCAGCCCTGGCCGCGGTCTCGGCCTGGTTCCCGCAGCGCGAACGCGCCTTCGCCATCGGGCTGTTCAACGCCGGCTCCAATATCGGCGCCATCCTCACTCCGCTGTTCGTGCCGATCATCGCCCTCGCCTTCGGTTGGCCATCCGCGTTCCTGATCACGGGCGCGCTCACCGCAGCCTGGCTCGTCGCCTGGTTGGCCATCTATCGCAGGCCGCGCGAAAGCAAGGCGCTCAAGCCGGAAGAGCTCGCCTATATCGAATCCGGGGCCGCGCCCCAGGCCCCGCCGCTTCCGTGGCGCAGGCTGCTGACGCTCCGGGGCACCTGGGCCTATGCCGCCGGCCGGTTCCTGATCGATCCGGTGTGGTGGACCTTCCTGTTCTGGCTGCCGGACTTCTTCACCCGCCGCTACGGCGTCGACATGCGCAGCTACGGTCCGCCGCTGGTGGTGATCTATGTGCTGGCCGACGCCGGCTCCATCTTCGGAGGCTGGCTATCGTCGCGGCTCATTCGGCGGGGCCTGAGCGTCAACAGGGGGCGCAAGCTGGCCATGCTGATTTGCGCCCTGGCCGCCGTTCCGGTGATCTTCGCCGGGAGTGCGCCGAACCTGTGGACCGCAGTGCTGCTGATCGGGCTGGCTACCGCCGCGCACCAGGGCTTTTCGGCCAACCTCTACGCCTTGCCCACAGACCTGCTCCCGCGCGGGTCGGTCGGATCTGTGGCCGGGATCGGCGGGCTCACGGGCGCGCTGGGGGGCATGCTGATGGCCCTGTTCGCCGGCCGCGTGTTGCAGACCGTCGGAAGCTACGGCCCGATCTTCGCGGTGGCCGGCGTCGCCTACCTGATCGCCCTTCTCGTCATCCACCTGTTCGTGCCACGTTACGCCCCCGTGGACCCGGCCCGGAGCTGATCCTTGCCACGCCTCCACCCAGACCGTCTGTTCCCGGCCGACCCGCGCACGCGCGAGGTGGCCAGGGCGCTCTACGCCGGAATCAAGGACCTGCCGATCGTCAGCCCGCACGGCCACACCGATCCGGCCTGGTTCGCCCATGACCGGCCGTTCTCCGATCCGGCGGCGCTGCTGGTCACCCCCGATCACTACCTGCTACGGATGCTCTACAGCCAGGGCGTGCCCCTGGAAGCCTTGGGAGTCGCGGGGCGGGACGGCTCCGCCGGCGAAGCCGATCCGCGCGCGGTCTGGCGGCTGTTCGCCACCCATTACCCGCTGTTCCGCGGCACGCCGTCGCGCCTGTGGCTGGATTGGGTCCTGGCCGAGGTGTTCGGCGTGCAGGACCGGCTCGGCCCAGCCACGGCGGATGCCATCTACGAGGTGATCGCCGACGCCTTGGCCCGTCCCGAGTTCCGGCCGCGGGCGCTGTTCGAGCGGTTCGGCATCGAGGTCCTGGCGACCACGGAGAGCCCGCTGGACCCGCTGGAGTCCCACCGCCTGCTGCAGGGGTCGGGCTGGCCGGGCCGGGTGATCACCACCTTCCGCCCCGATCCCGTGCTGGACCCACAGACCGACCGCTTCCAGGCGAACCTCGAGCGCCTGTCGGCGATGACCGGCGAGGACGCCCTGGACTACGCGGGCTACCTCCGGGCCCTGGAAAGTCGTCGCGCCGCATTCCGCGCGGCCGGCGCCACGGCCACCGATCACGGCCATCCGTCCGCGGCTACGGCCGATCTGTCGCGGGTCGAGGCGCAGGCCCTGTTCCGCCGCGTGTCGACGGGCGCGGCCTCTCCCGCGGACGCCGAGCTGTTCCGCGCCCACATGCTGGTCGAGATGGCCCGCATGAGCGTGGACGACGGCATGGTCATGCAGCTGCATCCCGGCTCGTTCCGCAACCACCACGCCGAGGTCTTCGCCCGCTTCGGGCGCGACAAGGGCGCCGATATTCCCGTCGCGGTCGACTACGTGCGGGCGCTGAAGCCGCTCCTGGACCGCTTCGGCGCCGATCCCCGGTTCAGCCTGATCGTCTTCACCCTCGACGAATCCACCTATGCGCGCGAGCTGGCCCCCCTCGCCGGCTATTACCCGGCCCTGAAGCTCGGGCCGGCGTGGTGGTTCCACGACAGCCCCGAGGGCATGCGGCGCTTCCGCGAACAGACCACCGAGACGGCCGGCTTCTACAACACGGTCGGCTTCAACGACGACACCCGCGCGTTCCTGTCGATCCCTGCCCGCCACGACGTGGCCCGCCGCGCCGACAGCGCCTTTCTCGCGCGGCTGGTCGTCGAACACCGGCTGGAGGAAGACGAGGCGCACGAGATCGCGCGCGCCCTGACCTATGACCTGGTGAAGGCGGCCTACAAGCTGTGATCCGACGCCTGGCACCCGAACTCATGGCGGCGCTCCCGGCGGATGTGGTCCGCCCCGCCTACGACCGGAGCGAAATAGTTTGCGGGGTGGTGCACCTCGGCGTCGGCGCCTTCCATCGCGCGCACCAGGCGGTGGTTTTCGACGACGTCCTCGGCGCCGGCGATCGGCGCTGGGGCATCCGCGGGGTGTCCCTGCGCTCCGCCGACGTCCGTAACCGCTTGCAGCCGCAGCACGGACTCTACGGCCTGGAGACGCGCGGGGCCGGCCAGTCCAGCCTCCGGATCATCGGCGCGCTCAGGGAGGTCGTGACAGCCCCCGAGGCGCCTTCGGGCGTGGCCGAGCGGCTGGCCGATCCGGCGGTGCATCTGGTCACCCTGACCATTACGGAGAAGGGCTATCACCTGGATCCGGCCACCGGAGAGCCGCTGTGGGACAGCCCCGAACTGCGCCACGACATCGAGCAGCCGCAGGCGCCCGTCACGGCGGCCGGTCTGTTGACAGCCGGTCTCGAGCGCCGGCGCGAACGGGGGCTGGCCGGCCTGTCGGCCCTGTCCTGCGACAACCTTCCGCACAACGGCAGCGCCCTGCGCCGGGCGGTCCTCGGGCTGGCCGAGCGGCGCGACCCTCGCCTGCGCGATTGGATCGAAGCCAACGCCGCCTTTCCCGAAAGCATGGTCGACCGGATCGTGCCCGCCACCACGCAAGGCGACATCGACGGGTTCGCCGATCGCACGGGGGTGCTTGACGCCGGGCTCGTGGTCACCGAACCGTTCCTCCAATGGGTGCTGCAAGACCGCTTCGCCGGCCCCCGGCCGGACCTGGCGCGAGCCGGCGTGCAGCTGGTCGCCTCGGTCGGACCGTTCGAAACCGCCAAGCTGCGCATGCTCAACGGCGCCCATTCGGCGATCGCCTATCTCGGCGGCCTGGCGGGGCTCGACTATGTGCATGACTTCGTCGGCCGCAAACCGGGCCAGGCCTACATCCAGCGGCTCTGGGACGAGATCGGGCCCACCCTGCCGGCCGCTCCGGGCCTCGACCTCGACTGGTATCGCCGCGCCCTTGCCGGCCGTTTCCTCAACCCGGCGCTCAAGCACCGGACCCGCCAGATCGCCATGGACGGCAGCCAGAAGCTGCCCCAGCGGCTGCTCGCGCCGCTGCAGGCCCGGTTGGCCCGCGGCGTGGCCGCGCCAGCCCTGATCCTGGCGGTGGCCGCGTGGATGCGCTGGCAGTCCGGGCGAGACGACGCCGGTGACGCCATCCCGCCGGACGATCCCCGGTCTCCCGCGCTGCGGCGCGCCTACGCCCAGGCCGGCTCCCCCAGAGCCCGCGTCGAGGCGCTGACCGCGACCGAGGTGTTCGGCGGGGCCCTGCGCGCCGACCCGCAGCTTCTCGATCAGCTCGCGGCGGCCCTGGAGCGGCTCGAGCGGATCGGCGCCGCCGCGGCCCTGGACGAGGCGACCGGCTGATGCGGGCAGTGTGCATCGGCGAAGCCATGATCGAACTGGCCCCGGCCGGGCCCGGCCTGTTGCGGCAAGGCGTGGCGGGAGACGTGTTCAACGCCGCCGTCCACCTGCGTCGTCGGCTGGAGCCCGCCGATCAGGTCGCCTTCCTGACCGCGCTCGGCGAAGAGGGGTGGAGCGGCGCCCTGCGCGGCGAGTTCGAGCGCCGCGGGCTGGACCTCAGCCTGGTGTTCACCGTCCCCGGCCGCTTGCCGGGCCTCTACATCATCGAGCTGGATGCGGCCGGGGAGCGGACCTTCCACTACTGGCGCAGCACGTCCGCCGCCAAACTCTGGCTGGCGAAGTTGCAGACCCATGGCGGAGCCCAGCGCCTCGCGGGGGCGGACCTGGTTTATCTGTCCGGGATAAGCCTTGCGATACTTGAGCCGGGCGAGCGGCGCGAGGCTCTCGACCTGCTGGCCGATCTGCGCGGAAAGGTCGGCAGGATCGCGTTCGACCCCAATGTCAGACCCCAACTCTGGGGTAGTCTCGAGGACGCCCGCAGGGTCACCGAAGCGGCCTGCTCGCTCAGCGACATTGTCCTTCCCAGCGAAGCCGACGGCGAACTGCTGTGGGGCGAAGCCGATCCGGCGAGGCAAGCCGAGCGGTATCGGACCCTCGGCGCCGCGGAGGTGGCGCTGACCCTGGGCGCCCGGGGCGCCCTCGTCCTGGCGGACGGCCAGCGGCATACCCTCCCCGTCGAACCTGCAGACGTCGTTGACACGTCCGGTGCGGGCGATGCGTTCAACGGCGGCTACCTCGCCGGACGGCTGCAGGATGAAAGCCCCGAAACCGCCGCTCGACAGGGACTGGCCTGCGCCGCCTCGACCGTATCTCACAAGGGCGCCTTACCCCCGTCGAGCACGATGGAGCCGAGCCTGTCGAAACCCTGACATTGGCGCTCCACCGGCTTCCCCCTGTCGTTCCTGCTGCCCGGTCAGGACGGCTCGATCCTCTATAATTACAGCCGCTCGTTCAACGGCGGAGCTGTCACGGGGTTATCGGCAGGCGATCAGGCCGGGCTCGGCCTGGCGCCGCACTTCGCCATGCAGATCCATCTGCATCTCGCCGCGGCCTATCCGCGCGAACCCTGGGTCGAGCATTTCGACTGGCTCGATCCCTTGTTCAACGAGGACCTGGACATCCGCAACGGACGGATGATCGTGCCCGACCGGCCCGGCCTGGGCGTCAGCCTCAGCAGCCAGACCCGGGCCTGGACCGTGGCCGACGAAACCTTCGTATCGCCGAAAGGCCCGTGACGGCTCTGTCAGCCCAAAATTAGGCCTCGGTAGATGCGCGGGGCAGGCTGGTCGTCCATGACCAAGCCGGCCAACCCGTTCCGCCTGCGCAATGTGGAGGACCTGGGCCATCGACCCGGAGGCCGCCGCCGGCTGGTTCGCCGACCTGCTCGGCTATCAGAAGGCGTTCCCGTTCAAGACGGACGGCTCGGTGGTCGGCTGGGCCCTGCGGCACGCCGGCGGCGGGCCCTCCCTGGCGGTTGTCGAAGATCCGCAACGCGCCCAGGCTTTGAGCGGCTTTCCCCTTTTCGCGTTCGGCGTGCCGGACGAGCAGGCGGCCCATGACATGGCGGCCGCCCTGGACACGCGCAGGATCGCGCACGGCGGCGTGCAGCCCGGCGCGGCAGCCTTCGACGCGGAGCTCGAGATGCTCGAATGCCAAAATCGACTCCGCAAGCGCCAACACGATCAATAGCTTAGCTTTAGGAACCGGGAAGTGGTCGCAAAGTTAACATAATTGGACGCCCGAGCGTCCCAATAATGCGCCGAGGCACCCGAATGAATGGAGGGAGCGGTAACGATGTCCTGACGGTTGGGCCGGGCGGCGAGACCATATCCGGCGGGCTAGGGTCAGACTCGATTACCGGAGGCGCGGGAAACGACGTTCTTTACGGCTTTGGTCCACAGGACCTCGCTCCTGATTCTGGTCGCATCGACGTGCACCAGCTGCCGATCAACGTGAATACCCCTGTCTTTGTCGGTGCGCCGCCGGGCGATACGAGCCACTTGCTCGTCGCGGGCATCAACGGCGACATCAACATCGTCGATCTGGCCACGGATCACCTGCTCGGCACGCCCTTTCTGAAAATCCCGGCTTCGGATCTTGGGTCCGGCGGAGAGCGCGGCCTGGAAGGCATGGCCTTCGATCCGAACTATGCCGCCAACGGACAATTCTATGTCAGCGTGGCGACCCCCTCGGGCGCATTCGAGGTCTGGCAGTACACTCGGTCAGCCACCGACCCCAACAGGGCAGATCCGGCGTCGAAGACGCTCATCCTGTCGATCGACCATCCCAACAATCAACACTACGCCGGATGGCTGGGCTTCGGCCCGGACGGCTATCTCTATGTTGCAACCGGGGACAACGACGAGGGGCCGGTGGCCACAAACCCGGCGGGCGATCCGAACTCTCTGCTCGGCAAAATCCTGCGGATCGATGTCCACCACGATGACTTTCCGGCGGACCCCAGCCGCAACTACGCCATTCCCCACGACAACCCGTTCGTCGGTGTAGACGGGGCCGACGAGGTCTGGGCTTTGGGCCTGCGCAACCCCTGGCGCGATAGCTTCGATGCAGCGGGCAACCTGTACATCGGCGACGTGGGCGAGAATGCTCAGGAAGAGGTCAATGTGATCCGTGCCGGTTCCCCCGGCGGCGAGAACTTCGGCTGGGCCACGCGCGAAGGAACCCTGGGCCCCTCCGATCCCTCATTCACGGACGGCGGCCTGGTCTACGATCACGGGACGGGCCCGACGCAAGGCGACTGCGTCGTCGGCGGCTATGTTTACGCCGGTCCAGGCGGCGCCCAGGGGCTGTACATCTTCGGGGATTTCGTCACCCCCAACCTCTGGGCGGCGACCTTCACCGAAGGTCAGGCGACCAGCGTGATCAACCTCGACAGCAGCCTGAAATTCGACGGGCCGCAGTTGAATGGCCTGGTCACCTCGTTCGGCGTCGACGGAGCGGGTGCGCTCTACGCCACCACCGTTTATGGGTCGGTGTTCCGGATTACCCCCTCGGCCGCCGCGGGCGACGGCAACGATCTATTGTCCGGGGGCGCCGGGGACGACAAGCTCTACGGCGGCGCGGGCGATGACATCCTGCTGGGAGGCCCCGGCGTGGATACCCTGTCCGGAGGACTCGGCGCCGATGTCCTGGACGGCGGCGGGCAGGCCGACATTCTGACGGGCGGCGACGGGGCGGACCGGTTCGTCGTTTCGACGACGCCGACCGGGGCGGCGCAAGTCACCGATTTCACATTGGGCGCGGACAAGCTGGATCTCAACGCCTTGCTTGGCCGCGCCGGCGTCACCGGCGTCGACCCGGTCGCTGATGGCTTTGTCACGGTCGCTTCCGATGGAGCCGGCGGATCCAACATCTATTTCGATGCCGACGGTCGCAGCCCAGGCGCGGCAGTGGTGGTCGCGGACCTGCAACACATCGCCCCGACCAGCTCCAACGCGGCCAACGCCCTAGCGCAGTACGATCCAAATGTGGCGGTCGTGACCACGAGCGCCAGCGCCTACGTCGCGCCTGATGGCGTGTTCCGCATCACCCTCAGCGGCTCTCAGCAGACGGTCAGCGGCAACAATGCCGGCGATGTCGTGATCTCGAACAACACGGGCAACCGCTTGATAGGCGGAGCGGGCGCCGACCTCTTCCAGCTAGGTCGCGGGGGCGACGTCGCGACGGGCGGTGCGGGAGCGGACGTTTTCAGCTTTGCCGAAACGCCTTGGGTTGGCGGCCATATCACGGATTTCGCACCTGGCGAGGACACGATCGATCTGTCCGGCCTCCTGGCTAGGGCCGGCTACACGGGCTCAAATCCCCAGGCAGACGGTTACGTCAAGATCGACGCCGCCCCCTCCGGTGACGCGCGGATATGGTCCAACCTCGATGGGGTTAATGCAGGTTCCGGCTGGTGGCTGGTGACCACTCTGGACGGCTTGCCGCCTTCGAAGGTCCAGATGCAGGGCGACACCATCGTCGGCGCTGATCAGACGACCGGCCCTCCGGCTCCACCCCTCGGTCAGGAAGGTGAGAGCCTGCAGGGCTCGACCACAGCCACCCTCGGCGCCTCCGCCGGCTGGACCGGCGCAGCGACGCTGTCGAATCATGCGCTGGCGGTAGTGACTTCACAGAACGGCGGCTACGGCAGCCACGTGGCGACAGAACAGAGTTACGACGCCTCAGGCAATCCAACGGCTTCGGCTTCACTGTTGGGTTACGCGCCGTCCGGCCAGACTTTCACGCCGCAGATTGCCACCCTACCGGCGGGCGGCTTCTACGAGGTGACCTACGCCGGATCGTCGGACTACGAGATTTATAACGCCGCCGGCCAGCGGGCGTTCGTGCACAATCAGTACACCTCCCAGACCCCCGCCTTCAGCCCGCTCATCAGCGGCGGCTACCTCGTCACCGACAGCGCCGCCAACGTGTTCGGCCTGTTCGACGCCAACACCAACAACGTCGGCTGGTTCTCCATGCCCTCCGACGCGCGCGGAACCCCCACGGTCAACGCGCTCGATGGCGGCGGCTTCGTCTTCACCTACGCCGGGACCGCCCATTTCGACGCTTTCGACGCCTCCGGCAATCTGCTGATCCAGGGCGACTTCTCCGCCTCGGGCTCGCAGTTCGCCGCCGGCTTCGCTGCATTGCCGGGCGCGGGCAACGGCTTCGCGGAGGCCTGGCTCAGCCCTGACGGCGGCCAGAACGGCCTCGCCACTTCGCTGGACCTGCAGCTCATGGGGCCCCGCGGCATGATCACCCCTGCGATCACCGTGGCCCAGGACCTTGATCCCTGGCACACCCAGTTCAAGCTGCAAGCCCATGACGACGGGTCTGTGGCCATCCTGTGGAGCCAGGGCGGCGGGGTGTTCGGCGCCGAGTATGGCAATGGCGCAACTACTGGCCCCTTCGCGGCGGTGGCGGGGGACCTGAGCGCCATGGACGTAGTCCTGCTCTCCAACAACCAGGTCGGCCTGGCCTATCTGCAGAACGGCGACGTCTGGGCCGAGCTGTTCGACCCAGCCACCGGCGCGGTCCAGCGCGCCGACCTCGGCGCTTCCAGCGGCGGCCTGTCCACCGTCCGCGCCCTGGCCACAGCCAACGGCGGCATGGCGGTGAGCTGGCACACGGGCGGGGGAGTGCAAGCGGCGTCACTGTCGGCCTCCGGCCAGCTCAGCTCATCCGTGACTCTGGCGGGCGACCTGCTGGGCGTAGACGGGTCCGGACACGCTGTTACTCTGCACGACGTCGGCGGAACCCCGGTGCTGCAAACATATGTCCTGAACGACACCCTCTTCTGGGTGCATTGACCGTGGCCGTGACTGCGGCTCCGGGTTCGCGTGAGCGTGAGCTCGGCTCTAGGAGTGGACTCTGGGGCTGCGCCTGAAACCGGACATTCGCGGTGTCTATGCGGCGACCGCTACCGACCGCCATGGCGGAAGACAAGTTAGCGTATGACTGCGCCCACCGTGCGGAGGCGCCGTTGCACGCACGAAGGACGAGCAGGCCCATGTCGCTAACCGTCAGCCTTCAGGCGGACGCACTAGGGTCGAGACTCATTGGGCCCACCAGATGACGATGGCGGCGATGCAAACGGCGCTGGCGAAGGT
>JAQGII010000168.1 GCA_028291305.1 Caulobacteraceae bacterium | reverse complement strand
TGCGGGAAGATCAGGTCGTGGCCGCCGCCGTGGATGTCGATGGAGGGGCCGAGCGTCTTCTCCACCATGGCCGAGCATTCGATATGCCAGCCCGGCCGTCCGGGGCCCCAGGGACCGTCCCACACAGGCTCGCCGGGCTTGGACGGCTTCCACAGCACAAAGTCGGCCGGATGGCGCTTGTAGGGCGCGACCTCGACCCGTGCGCCGGCGATCATGTCGTCCAGCGAGCGGCCGGACAGCTGGCCGTAGTCGGGGAAGCTCTGGGTGTCGAACAGCACATGGCCTTCGGCGGCATAGGCGCAGCCGGCCTCGACCAGGCGGCCGATCATGGCCAGCATCTCGCCGACGTGGGCGGTGGCGCGGGGCTCCAGCGTCGGGCGCAGGGCGCCCAGGGCCTCCATGTCCTGGTGGTAGATGGCGGTGAACCTGTCGGTGATCGTCGCGATCGGCACTCCCTGGTCGATGGCGGCCTGGCTTATCTTGTCGTCCACGTCGGTGATGTTGCGGGCGTAGACCACCGCCTCCTCGCCATAGAGGCTGCGCAGCAGGCGGAACAGCAGGTCGAACACCACCACCGGGCGGGCGTTGCCGATATGGGCGTAGTTGTAGACGGTGGGCCCGCAGACATAGAGCGTCACCCGCGACGGATCGAGGGGAGCGAAGGCGCGCTTCTCGCGGACCAGGGTGTCGTGCAGGACAAGTTGCATACTTGAGCTTCTAGGGATGTTGCGCGATGTCGCGATTGCCCCATATACCCATGTGTCCTTCGGGAAACCACGCGGATCGGCGCGGTTTCAGCGGCGTCCGGGATCGGATGCTTCGTTTCGAAGGTGTGGAAGGGGTGGCACGCGTCATTCCAGGGCCCTCGCCCTGGCGCAACTCAGCCCCGAGGTTGAACCCGAAATGGACGCTTTGACCAAGAACCGTAAACTGGTCGATGCCCGAGACTTGCTCAACGCGCGCGCGACGTCGCCGGCGCGCCCCACCCGCGAGCAGGCCCTGGAAGCCGTGCGCACCCTGATCGCCTGGACCGGCGACAACCCCGATCGCGAAGGCCTGCTGGATACGCCGCGCCGCGTGGTGGACGCCTACGGCGAATGGTTCGAGGGCTACGATGCGGATCCCGGCAAGGAACTGGCGCGCACCTTCGAGGACGTGCAGGGCTACGACGACGTGGTCATGCTGCGCGACATCGAGGTGGAGAGCCACTGCGAGCACCACATGGCCCCGTTCCTCGGCAAGGCCTACGTCGCCTATGTGCCGACCGACAAGGTGGTGGGCATCTCCAAGCTGGCGCGGGTGGTCGACATCTTCGCCCGCCGCCTGCAGACCCAGGAAACCCTGACCCAGCAGATCGCCAACGCCATCACCGAGCACCTGCAGCCCGCCGGCGTGGCCATCCTGATCGACGCCGAGCACCAATGCATGACCACCCGCGGCGTGCATCACCGCCACGTCTCGACCCTGACCACCCAGTTCACCGGCGTGTTCAAGACCGACCAGGCCCTGCAGCAGCGGTTCCTGAACTTCTGCCAGCGGAAGTAGGCTAGGGTCAGGGGATGCGTGCTCCCCCGCTCGCGGGGGAGCAGTCGCAAAGCGACTGAGGGGGCATGCCGGCGCACGATCGCTGGCTTGATCCAATAACGCCGACGGATGGCGGGCTTGGCATGCCCCCTCCACCCTTCGGGTCTCCCTCCCCCGCAAGCGGGGGAGGACGCAGAATACGCCGAGGTGCTAACCCGCTATGATCCCTGCCCCCTTCCCTCCTCCCGGCGACAAGGCCGCGCTCGAACATGGTGCGGCGATCACCCCGCGCTTCGATGCCGATGGCCTGGTCGCTTGCGTGGCGACGCACGCCGATACGGGCGAGGTGCTGATGCTGGCGTGGATGAACGCGGAGGCGCTGAAGCTGACGCTGGAGACCGGGCAGGCCCACTACTTCAGCCGATCGCGCAAGGCGCTGTGGAAGAAGGGCGAGACGTCCGGCCAGATCCAGATCGTGCGCGAACTCAGCATCGACTGCGACCAGGACGCCGTGTGGATCAAGGTCTCGCCCCAGGGCGACGGCGGGGCCTGCCATACCGGGGCGCGCTCCTGCTTCTATCGCGTCTACGAGGACGGCCGGCTGGTCGAGCGCTCGTGACGGGTCCGCTGGCCGGCGACGACATCCCCGACGACATCGCCGAGTTCGACGACGACGGCGGCCACACCCTGGAGGTCGTGCTCCTGCCGCAGGACGCCGGCGAGCGGCTGGACAAGGTGCTGTCGGCCCAGCTGCCGGACCTGTCGCGCGGCCGCCTGCAGGCGCTGATGGCCGAGGGGGCGCTGACCCGCGACGGCCAGCTCCTGTCCAACGCCTCGGCCAAGGCCCAACCCGGCGTCTATCGCCTGCGCATCCCGGCGCCCACCGCCGCGGAACCCGAGGCCCAGGACATCCCGCTGGAGGTGCTGTTCGAGGACGAGCACCTGATCGTGATCGACAAGGCCGCCGGCATGGCCGTGCACCACGGCCCCGGCATCCCCGACGGCACCCTGGTCAACGCCCTGTTGCACCACTGCGCGGGGAGCCTCTCGGGCGTGGGCGGCGTGGCGCGGCCGGGGATAGTGCACCGGCTCGACAAGGACACCTCCGGCGTCATGGTCGCCGCCAAGACCGACCAGGCCCATGCCGGCCTGTCGGCCCTGTTCGCGGCTCACGACATCGAGCGGCGGTACATCGCCCTAACCCGGGGCGCGCCTGGGGCGCCTCACGGCGTGATACAGACCCAGATTGGCCGCTCGGCCCACGACCGCAAGAAGATGGCGGTGCTCCGCTCGGGCGGGCGCGAGGCGATCACCCGATACCGCGTACAGAAGACCTTCGGGCCCCAGGAAAAACCGCTGGCCGCCCGCGTCGTCTGCCAGCTAGAGACCGGCCGCACCCTCCAGATCCTGGTGCATCTGGCCTCCAAGGGCTGTCCCTGCCTGGGCGATCCGGTCTACGGCTCGGGCCCGCCGGCCGGGGTGGTGCGCGAGGCGATCGAGGCCTCCGACCTGCGCCGCCAGGCCCTGCACGCCGCCGTGCTGGGCTTCGTCCATCCGGTGACGGGAGAAGCCCTACGCTTCGAAACAGCGCCGCCGCTGGACATGCGGACACTGGAAGGCCTGCTGGCGAGGCTCTAGCCGACCCATTTCGGGTTGCCCCGCCTTTGATTTACGGACCGACCGGTATAAAAAGGCCGGGTGGAGCGGTTTTGCGCGCCTTTCGGCCTACAAAAAAACGCAACTCCTCTCTATCTAGATCAGTTGTCGGGAGCGGTTTGCGCGGGTGCGCCAGGACCGTCCAAATTTAGGGGATCGGTCATCATGGCTGTAAACCAGCTTTCTGTTATGTCGCCGGACGGCGGCCTGTCCCGGTACCTGACCGAGATCCGCAAGTTCCCCATGCTCGCCAAGGACCAGGAGTTCATGCTGGCCCAGCGCTGGAAGGAACACCAGGACACCGAGGCCGCGCACCAGATGGTCACGTCCCACCTGCGTCTGGTAGCCAAGATCGCCATGGGCTATCGCGGCTACGGCCTGCCGATCGGCGAGGTGATCTCCGAAGGCAACGTCGGCCTGATGCAGGCGGTCAAGAAGTTCGAGCCGGACAAGGGCTTCCGCCTGGCCACCTACGCCATGTGGTGGATCCGCGCCTCGATCCAGGAATACATCCTGCGGTCCTGGTCGCTGGTGAAGATGGGAACCACGGCGGCGCAGAAGAAGCTGTTCTTCAATCTGCGCAAAGCCAAGAGCGAGATCAGCGCGCTGGAGGAAGGCGACCTGCATCCCGACCACGTCAAGCAGATCGCCACCAAGCTGGGCGTGCTGGACGAGGAAGTGGTCTCGATGAACCGGCGCCTGTCAGGCCCAGATTCCTCGCTCAACGCCCCCCTGCGCTCGGATTCCGAGAGCGAGTGGCAGGACTGGCTGCAGGACGACACCCAGGTCAGCCAGGAGAGCGCCCTCGCCGACTCCGAAGAGAAAACGATCCGCATGTCGCTTCTCGAGGAAGCCATGCAGGAACTGTCGGACCGCGAGCGCCACATCCTTACCGAACGCCGGCTGAAGGACGACCCGACCACGCTGGAGGAACTGGCCTCGCAATACGGCGTCAGCCGCGAGCGGGTCCGCCAGATCGAGGTGCGGGCGTTCGAGAAGCTGCAGAAGGCAATGCGCACGGCGGCGGAAGAACGCCACCTGATGGACGCCTAGACCAAACGTCATCCCCCGGCTTGACCGGGGGACCCAAACCGCAGCTTGAACTGGATTCAGGGTCGCTTGGATCGCCCGGTCAAGCCGGGCGACGACGGGTTGCGTCGATGCTGCGGCGGTTCAGACCAGAAAAGGCGAGCGTCCGCCTAAGCCGCCTTGGGCTTCATCTCCGCCGGCGTCACCAGCATCAGGTTGGCGGCGAAGGTCTCCACCTGATCCCTGGTCAGGCCATTCTCGCGGACGGCCGTGCTCCCCAGATAGGTCTGGAAGTGCATGGCCACGGCGCCCAGCTTCTTGAGCTGTTCCTGGCCGGCGGACACCTCGATCAGGATGCGCATCTGGGTGGCCAGGGCGCGCAGCGCCTGCACCGGATCCGTTTCGACAGCGGCGGTCGCCGACTGCACGATCTTCAGCGCCTGGTTGACCTTCTGCGTCTTGACCGAGCCGTCGGTGCGCCGCTTGCGCGGGCCGCTGTATTCCGCCGAGTTGAAGCGGCGGCGGTCGGGGCCGATGTACCTCATCCCCTCGATCCAGTCGCGCGGCTTGCCCGAGACGGCGTCGATCCGCTTCTGCAGGTCGCCCATGGCGTAGGGG
>JAQGII010000159.1 GCA_028291305.1 Caulobacteraceae bacterium | reverse complement strand
GTCTTGGGAAGCTGATCCATCATCCTGGCTCCGCAACGCCCCAGCATCCGACGCCGCCGGCCGCAGCGCCTTGATTTGCGTCAGCCGGGGAGCCAGGCCCTGCGAGGAGCTAATCGGAATTCTTGCTCGGCGGTTTGGCCTCAAGCTCCTTGAGCAGGTCCATGGCGCCGTGGAGGTGGGCGCACGCTCGCTCGATGTCGTAGTGCTTGTACTGCCCCGCCCTCGATTCCGCTGACAGCACCGCACAGCGGTGGACGTTCTCAAAGTCGCCGTAGGGAAATTTGTAGCGCCCCTTGCCAGCCCCCGCCTGGTCATCGACGCCTAGATGCCAGTGGCCATAGGCCTCCGGCCCGTGGCGCTCGATAAAGCGGTTCTCGTCCTCAGCGGAAGGTTGGTGCTCGCTCCACGCGTCGCGCTCATCGAGCACCACCTTCCCCGCCTCGATCAGCTTCTTCGCCTGCGCGAAGGCCGTCTCGTTCAGCTTCACAGCCATGGCTTGCTCCACATCCGCCCAGCCAGTCTGGGGCGATCCAGGCGTGCGCGCCCTGCGCTGCGTCAGGAACCGACGGGGTTCCTGGAGGCGTGATGCGGCGGCGCGTCCGGCGCGCCCACCAGGCCGTAGATCGACGAGAGGTTGATGATGCTCCCGCCGCCTGCGGCCGACCCAACTGATCTCCGTCAGGGCCGCCGCGGACGACCGCCCTATACTCGGCGCGTCATCGCCCGCGGCGCTGATCCCGGCCGCCGCCCGCAGGAAGGACAAGCCATGCCGAAGACTTTCTTCCTCACCGCCGCCGCCGTGCTCGCGCTCGGCGTCGCCCCCGCGTTCGCGCAGCCGTCTCGTCCCGCAACCCAGCCCGGCGCGGGCCAAGCCTCCAGCGCGGCCCAGGCCGGCGGGCCTACGGCGGCGGCCGTCGCCGTCCCGGCCGTCGGCGTGGTCGTCGATGCGAAGGCGGGAACGGCCGTCGTCGTTCCGGTCAATCCCCGGACGGACGTGCCGCCGGACGTCACCGTCGCGCTCAAGGCGCTTTCCGCCGCGGGCAAGGTCAAGCCCGGCCAGATCGTCCAGATCGTGTTGCAGGACGGCAACCAGGTGACCGAAGTCATCACCAACGCACCCGTCCCCTAGCGGCCACGCTCCATCACGGGGCTGAGCGCCGCTGGGCCGCGCCGTCGCCTCAGGGACGGGCCGACCCGCCCGGCGGTGCGTGCGGCGCTGGAGCACGAGGGGCTGAGCTGATGGAGGCAGTTGGTCCACCGTCAGCGGCGTTGCCCCATGAAGCGCAGCAGGAATTGGAACAGGTTGATGAAGTTTATGTACAGCGTGAGCGCGCCGAAGTTGGTGGCCACGCCCCGGGCGCCCTCGTCCGCGCCGAGCTCATAGTAGAGCGCCTTCAGCCGCTGCGTGTCATAGGCGATCAGGCCGGAGAAGATGAGCACACCAGCAGCGCCGATGACGAACGCCATGGCGTCGGACCGCAGGAACATGTTCACGATCGAGGCGATGATCAGGCCGAACACGCCGACGATCAGGAAGCTCCCGATCGGGGTGAGGTCCCGCTTGGTGGTGTAGCCGAACAAGCTCAGCCCGCCGAAGGCCGCGGCGGTGACGAAGAAGGTCGGGGCGATGGACTGGCCCGTATAGGTTAGGACGAGCACGCCCAGCGACGCCCCCATCAGGCTGACGATGCTCCAGTAGAGGATGCCCGAGCTGCGCGGCGACGCGTTGCGCATGGCGAAGGCCGCGCCCAGCAGGATGACCAGCGGCGCGAAGGCGACGATCATGCCCAGGACCGTCATTCCCCGCAGGCGGCCGGCGCCGTCCACGACGAACAGGAGATCCCGGACCGCCGGCACGCTCGCGGTGGCGTAGGCGATGGCGCCGGACAGGACGAGGCCGAGCGCCACCTTGTTGTAGACGCCGATCATGAAGCTGCGCAGGCCGGGGTCGAGCGCCATGTCGCCGGTCGCCGGGGCGGCTCGGGGGAAGTCGCGATTGAAGTCCGTCATTTGCCGCGTCCTCGACGGGGGTCCGGCCTGGGTCAGGTCTCGGGCGAGGTTAGGCCAGGCGCGCGGCCGGCAAACTGACGGGCGTCAGGGCGCGGGCGGCGCGGAGCGCTCACACAGAGACGGAGTTGATTGGAGAACCACCATGTCCCAAGGCCATCAAGATCCCGCCACCTCGTCCTCCGCCGCTGCCCCGCCGCCGGTGGTCCTGGAGAGCGAATTGCTCATCGTCGAGGTGGGCGAGCTGGCCCCGACTTACCCGGCGAGCGAGCTGCTGGGCCGCGAGGTCATCAATGAGACCGGCGAGTCCATCGGCCGCATGGACGACCTGCTGATCCGGGGCGATCAGGTCGCCTTCGCCGTCCTGTCCGTCGGCGGCTTCCTGGGGATCGGCGCCCACCGGGTGGCGGTCGCCTTCAGCGATCTGCTGATCGATGATGACGAGGTGGTCGTGCCGGGAGCCACCAAGGAGGCGCTGAAGCGGATGCTGGTCTACGACCGCGAGGCGATCCGCGCCGAGCACACGCCGCTGCCTCGGGCTCGGCCAGGGGTGAAGGACACGGGCGAGGTGGTCGCGACCGCCGCCGGCGAGCCGATCCCCGTCCCCGTCGCCGACGTCACGGACGGCGACCGCTAGTCCGGCGCGCTTACCCGTTCCGAAGCGGCTCACACCACCAACGCATTGTCCGCCTATGATCGTTCTGCAAAATCGATTGATCGGCGGTCGAGCGCGAAATTTTTTCGGCAGGACTTCGCGCCGGATCGGCGCCCGATAATCCGTCAACGGCCCTTGCGGGCTTTCGGTCACGGGACCGGCGCGCTTTCTCGCGTCAAGCGATGCAGCCTATATCTATTCAATTAATTCAATAGCTTGGCTGTTCGTGCCGGCCTCCCGCAGGGGCCGGCGGCGCTGGCGCCGAAATCTTGGGCGCCGCCGCTGCTCAAAGAATGTGCGAAAAATCCAGCGTACAAATTGAGCAAAGCAACAGTGTTGATCAATAGTAACGTGGTATTCGAAAAACACCACAGAGATTTCCTGTTGTATTCCCCAGGGATCGTGGCATCTATAGGGGACCGCCTGACCAACGAGCGGCGCGCCCCTCGGCGCATTCTTAAGGGAGTCACTATGACCAAGCTGCTTCTGGCCGCCACTGCGGCGCTTCTGCTGGCCGGCCCCACCCTGGCGGTGGCAGCTGAGCCTGTCCCGACCCAAGTCCTGTCCACCAACGGCGTCGACTTCAACAACGCCGCCCAGGTGAAGCACTTCTACGCCAAGCTCTGGCGCGCGGCCTACCGGGTCTGCGACTCCGACTCGGCCAATCCCCGTTTCGCCCAGGTCGACCGCACCTGCGTCGAGCAGGCGCTGCTCCAG
>JAQGII010000130.1 GCA_028291305.1 Caulobacteraceae bacterium | reverse complement strand
CGATCCCGGCAAGGCAGTGTTTCACGAGGGCTCCGAAATTCAACGAACGCCAGGCGCGCCAAACACTTGCGGGCGTTATTTCCCCTTGCCGCGGGTCTGGCCGAAGATGCTGCGCAGCGCCGGGCGCATCACCGACACGGCCATGATCAGCGGGCTCAGCCCCACCGCCAGCATGTAGCGCCAGGGGTTGTCGGCGCGCTTCCTGAAGTAGCGGACCAGGCCGCGGCCCTTGTGGTACTCGACCACCACCGGATGCTTGAGGCTGGTGGAACCCAGGTGCTCCACCGTGGCGGCGGGCTGGAACACCACCGAGCCGCCCATGCGCCGGGCGCGCCAGCACAGGTCGACGTCCTCGACGTGCAGGAAGTAGCGCTCGTCGAAGCCGCCCAGCTTCTGGAAGTCCTCGCGGCTCATGTAGAAGCAGGCGCCGGAGATGGTCGGCACGGCGATGGGCCTGTCGGGGAGGAGCTGGTCCTCCATGTGGATCTCGAACTTGCGGAACAGACGCAGCGACAACGACAGGTGGCTGAAGCTGAGCAGGGTGGTGACCGGGGTCACCTCGCCGCGGCGGCCGCCGCGCTGCTCGGTGCCGTCGCTGTTGAGCACCCGCGCGCCGACCACGCAGGGACTGGGGAAGGACTTGGCCGCCTGGATCAGCGACGCGATGCAGCCCTGCTGCAGGTAGGCGTCGGGATTGAGGATGACCAGATGGTGGCCCTTGGCCGTGCGGGCGCCCAGGTTGCAGCCCCGGGCGAAGCCGATGTTGCCGTGCCCCTGCACCAGGCGGAAGCGCGGCTCGTGCTCGGCGATCGCGCGCAGCGTCGCCTCGTCCTCGGGCGTGGAGCCGTTGTCCACCACCACGAACTCGTCGACCAGGGGCTCGGCCAGCACGCGCGGGATGGCGTTGAACAGCGCCGGACCCGTCCGGTAGACCACCATGACCACGGAGACTTCCGGCGGCTCGCTCGGCAGCTGGGTCAGGACGATGCTCGCCCCGATGGGACGGAAATCGCTGCTCATCAGGCGAACTCCGCCTCCGTTCCCGCCGATACGGCAATGGGCGCGGCGGCCCGCTTCAGGTCAGGCGCCAGGGCCTCGTGCGCCAACTGTATCGCGGCCTCGTCCAGCGACAGGATGTTCTGGCCGTCGGAGCCCAGACGGCGCAGCGCCACCTGGCCGGTCTCGGCTTCCTTGCGGCCGACCACGGCGATCACCGGGGTGCGGGCCAGGGAGTGCTCGCGGACCTTGTAGTTGATCTTCTCGTTGCGCAGGTCGGTTTCCACTCGCAGGCCCGCGGCCTGGAGTTTGGCCGCCACGGCGCGGGCGTAATCGTCCGCGTCCGAGGTGATCGTGGCGACGACAACCTGAACGGGAGCCAACCACAGGGGGAACTTTCCCGCGTAGTTCTCGATCATGATGCCGATGAAGCGCTCGAACGAGCCGAGGATCGCCCGGTGCAGCATGACCGGCCGCTGCTTGGAGCCGTCCTCGGCGACATATTCGGCGTCGAGGCGCTCGGGCAGGACGTAGTCCAGCTGCAGGGTGCCGCAGGTCCACATCCGGCCGATGGCGTCCTTCACCACGAAGTCCAGCTTCGGCGCATAGAAGGCGCCGTCGCCCTCGGCGATGAGCGGTTCGACCCCCGCCTGGCGCGCGGCGTCCAGCAGCATGCCCTCGGCCTTGTCCCAGAAGGCGTCGGAGCCGGCCCGCACGTCCGGACGGGTAGCCAGGTTGATGTGGTCGGTCTCCATGCCGAGGTCGGCGTGGATCGACCGCGTCAGGCGGACGAACCGCTCGGTCTCCTCGACGATCTGGTCTTCGCGGCAGAAGATGTGGGCGTCGTCCTGGGTGAAGGCGCGCACCCGCATCAGGCCGTGCAGGGCCCCCGACGGCTCATAGCGGTGGCAGGCCCCGAATTCGGCCATGCGGATCGGCAGTTCCTTGTAGGACCGCTGGCCGACCTTGAAGACCTGCACGTGGCCGGGGCAGTTCATCGGCTTCAGTGACAGCACCTCGCCCTCGACCGTCTCGCAGACGAACATGTTGGGCCGGTACTTGTCCCAATGGCCGGAGGCCTGCCAGAACGACATGTCCAGGACCTGGGGCGTCTTCACCTCGACGTAGCCGGCCTCGTCCAGCCGGCGGCGCATATAGGCCTCGACGACGCGCCACAGGATCCAGCCCTTGGGGTGCCAGAACACCATGCCCCGCCCCTCCTCCTGCATGTGGAACAGGTCCATGGACCGGCCGATGCGGCGGTGGTCGCGTTTTTCCGCTTCCTCGATGCGCTTGAGGTAGGCGTCCAGGTCCTCCTGGGTCGCCCATGCCGTGGCGTAGATTCTTTGAAGCTGGGCGTTCTTGGCGTCGCCGCGCCAGTAGGCGCCGGCCAGCTTGGTCAGCTTGAACGCCTTGCCGACGAAGCCCGTCGAGGGGAAGTGCGGCCCCAGGCACAGGTCCTTCCACGCGCCCTGGAAATAGACCGAGATGTCCTCGTCCTCGGGCAGGTCGCGGATGATCTGGGCCTTGTAGGTCTCGCCGATCGATTCGAAGTGGGCGATGGCCTCGTCGCGCGGCCATACCTCGCGCCGAATCTTCTCGTTGCGGTCGACGATCTGGGCCATGCGCTTCTCGATGGCCGGGAAGTCGTCGAGGCTGAAGGGCTGGTCGCGGGCGAAATCGTAGTAGAATCCGTCCTCGATCGCCGGGCCGATGGTCACCTGGACGCCGGGGAATAGCTC
>JAQGII010000102.1 GCA_028291305.1 Caulobacteraceae bacterium | reverse complement strand
CTCTGGCCCAGCGCGCCTTGGCCAAGCTCGGCTACTACCAAGGCGCGGACACCGGCGCGCCATCGCAGGGCCTGGGAGAGGCTATCCAGGCCTACCAGCGCGACCGCGGCCTGGCGGCCAACGGGACCCTGAGCCCGGAGTTGGTGCAGACCTTCGCCAACATCGTCCCGTAAGCCTGCCCCGCCGGGCAGGGCGACCTAGCCTTTCGCCCCCGGGGGCGTTAGAAGCGCCAGCCTAAGAATCCATGCGCGCGCTGGCGCGCAGCAACGATCAGTCGGACCATGGCCGGACACTCAAAGTTCAAGAACATCCAATTCCGCAAGGGCAAGCAGGACAAGCTGCGCTCCAAGCTGTTCTCCAAGCTGTCGCGCGACATCACCCTGGCGGCCAAGGCCGGGGTGCCGGACCCCGCGTCCAACGCCCGCCTGCGGCTGGCCGTGACCAACGCCCGCGCCGAAAGCATGCCGCGCGATAATATCGAACGGGCCATCAAGAAGGGCGCGTCGGGTGAAACCGACAACATGGAGGAAATCCGCTACGAGGGCTTCGGCCCCGGCGGCGTCGGCATCATCATCGAGGTGCTGACCGACAACCGCAACCGCGCGGCGGCCAACGTCCGCACCATCTTCGGCAAGAACGGCGGCAACCTGGGCGAGTCCGGCTCGGTGGCCTTCATGTTCGACCGCATGGGCCAGATCACGTATCCGGCGTCTGCGGGTTCGGAGGACAAGGTCATGGAGGCGGCGATCGAGGCCGGCGCCGAGGACGTGTCGTCCGACGAGCAGACCCACCTGATCTTCACGGCCTACGAAGACCTGTCGGAAGTGGCCGGCGGCCTGGAAACCGGCCTGGGTCCCGCCAAATCCACTACCCACGTGTGGCGGCCCAAGACCGGCACGCCGGTCTCCAACGATGACGCCGCCGGCCTGATGAAGCTGCTGGACGCCCTGGACGACGACGACGACGTGTCCAACGTCTACTCCAACGTCGAACTGACCGACGAACAGGCCGGCGGGGACGACGACTAAACGCCGCTCATCCCGACGACCCGGAGGGCGGTATGGGGCTGCATCCGTCGGCCGTGCTTTTCCCTGCGCGCGGGTCAGTTCATGGTGCGAACGCATGACGAACGCGATTCGCATACTCGGCCTGGATCCCGGCCTGCGCTGCACTGGATGGGGGGTGGTGTCGGTGGAGGGCTCGCGCCTGACCCACATCGCCCACGGGGTGATCAGGCCGGACGACAAGCTGCCGCTGTCCGACCGGCTGCTGGCCCTGTTTGACGCGGTCACCGCCATCCTCCACGAGCACCGGCCGCACGAAGCGGCGATCGAGGAGACCTTCGTCAACAACAACCCGTCCTCGACGCTGAAGCTGGGTCATGCCCGCGCCGCCGCCATGATCGCCCCGGCCAAGGCCGGCCTGCTGGTGGCCGAATACGCCGCCACCGTGGTCAAGAAGGCGGTGGTGGGCACCGGCGGGGCCGACAAGACCCAGGTCGCCTTCATGGTCCGCCGGTTGTTGCCCACGGCGGGCGATCCCACTGCAGACGCGGCTGACGCCCTGGCCGTGGCTATCTGCCACGCCCACGCCCGCACCGCGCGCGTCCTCTCTTCGAGAGGGGGAGCCGCCGCATGATCGGACGCCTGCGCGGGGTGCTGGCCGAGGTCGGCGAGGAAGAGGCCCTGATCGATGTCGGCGGGGTGGGGTACCTGGTCCGCTGCGGCAGCCGCACCCTGGCGCGCCTGCCGCCGGTGGGCGACGAGACCCTGATCCATATCGACAGCCAGACGCGTGAGGACGGCACCCGCCTGTACGGCTTCTTGACCCGCGAGGAGCGCCAGGCGTTCGTGTTGCTGCAGGGCGTGCAGGGGGTTGGCCCCAAGGCCGCCCTGTCGGTGCTGGACGTGCTGCCGCCGGCCGAGCTGGCGGCGGCCATCGCCCGCGAGGACAAGGCCCTGGTCGGCCGCGCCCAGGGGGTGGGGCCCAAGCTGGCCGTGCGTATCGTCACCGAGCTGAAGGACAAGCCGATCGGAGTCGGCGATATCGCCGCCTTCCATGCGCAGGTCGCCGCGGCGCCCGCGCTGGCCGCCAGGCCTTCGGTGGCCGGTGAAGCCGTCGGCGCCCTGATGGGCCTGGGCACGGCCGAGACCCTGGCCCGCCGGGCCGTGGAACAGGCCGTGTCGCGCCTCGGCCCGGAGGCTGAACTGCCGGCGGTGATCAAGGGCGCCCTGCAGGAGCTGGCCCGGTGACGCGGCTGGTGTCCGGCGAGCCGGCGGCGTTCGAGGCCACGGACAAGGCCATGCGGCCCCAGACCCTGGCCGAGTTCGTCGGCCAGGAGCAGCTCAAGGCCAACCTGTCGATCTTCATCGATGCGGCGCGCGGCCGGGGCGAGGCCCTGGACCACGTGCTGCTGTTCGGTCCGCCGGGCCTGGGCAAGACCACCCTGGCCCAGATCGTGGCCCGCGAACTGGGCGTGAACTTCCGCGCCACCTCCGGCCCCGTCCTGGCCAAGGCGTCCGACCTGGCGGCCATCCTGACCAACCTGGAAGCCAACGACGTCCTGTTCATCGACGAGATCCATCGCCTGTCGCCGGCCGTGGAGGAGATCCTCTATCCGGCCATGGAAGACCATGTGCTGGACCTGATGGTTGGCGACGGCCCGTCCGCCCGCTCGATCCGCATCGACCTTCAGCCCTTCACCCTCGTCGCGGCCACCACCCGCGCCGGCATGCGGGCGACGCCCTTGCGCGACCGCTTCGGCATCCCGCT
>JAQGII010000099.1 GCA_028291305.1 Caulobacteraceae bacterium | reverse complement strand
TGATCCGCACCGTCACCTACGCCCCCGCCCGCCTGCTGGGCCTGCCCAGTGTACCAGCCATGGCCGAGCGGATCATGCTGGAGCGTGACCTGGCGTTGGCGGAGCTGACCGGCGCGCGCCTGCTGGTGGACCAGATCACCTGCGCCGACGCCCTGGAAAGCCTGGAGCGCGCCCGCCGCAAGGGGCTGAAGGTGACCGCCTCGGCCTCGATCAACCATCTCAGCTTCAACGAGCTCGACATCGGCGACTACCGCACCTTCTGCCGGCTGGACCCGCCCTTGCGGGCCGAGGACGACCGCCAGGCGTTGATCGACGCCATCTCCAGCGGCCTGGTGGAAGTGGTGACCTCCGCCCACGCCCCGGCCCCGGCCGAGGACAAGCGGTTGCCGTTCGACGAGGCGGCGCCGGGCGCCGTGGGCCTGGAGACCCTGCTGGCGGGGCTGCTGTCGCTGCATCACGAGGGCCGCGTGGCCTTGATCGACCTGATCCGCGCGGCGACCTACGCCCCGGCCCAGCTGCTCGGCCTGCCCAGCGGTCGGCTGTCGCCGGGCGCTCCCGCGGACCTGGTGCTGTGCGACCTGGACGCGCCCTTCGTGCTGGACGCCGACCGACTGATCTCCAAATCGAAGAACTCGCCCTTCGACGGGCGGCGCCTGCAGGGCCAGGTCCTGCTGACCATGGCCGCGGGCCGGGTCGTGCACCAGGCCGAGGAATAGTTCTGTCGATTTCCAACATTTGAAACCATTGCACGGCGGCGCCGTTCTGTTTCCGGCAACCTGGGTTTCCAAGCGTGGACGCGTGTCTGCAGCCCTGGAGCCCGAGAAGATATCGAGGAGGACACCATGCGTTCCAAGATTTTGATGGCCGGCGCCGCCGCCCTGCTGCTGTCGTCGACCATGGGCAGCTTCGCCATGGCCCAGACCGCCGCCGACGACACCAAGGCCGCCAAGGCCGACGCCAGCGTGGCCAAGAAGGACGCCGGGGTGGCGAAAAAGAAGGCCAAGACGGCCGTGCACAAGGCCGCCGTCGCCAACGACAAGGCCGAGGACGCCGCCAAGGCGGCGTCGCAGAGCAACCTGACCTCATACTCCGACCTGGCCAAGAAGGACGCCGACCTGGCCAAGCAGTCCGCCGGCGTCGCCAAGCACAAGGCCAAGGTCGCCACGCACAAGGCCAAGGTGGCGATCGACAAGTCCGCCGCGGCCTCCAAGGACGCCCTGACGACCAAATAAGGTTTGCGCCCCCGGCGAGGGTTCGCCGGGGGCCTTCCCTCATCTCCTCCCCCGTGAGATGAAACCCCAACGAAGGGGAAACGGGGACCGATCTTGAGCAGCATCCAGCCTTGGCTTGCCGCGATCCTGGTGATCGGCGGCTATCTGCTGGGCTCCCTCCCCTTCGGCGTCATCGCCACCCGGCTGGCCGGCCTCGGCGACATCCGCAAGGTCGGCTCGGGCAACATCGGCGCGACCAACGTGCTGCGCACCGGCCGCAAGGACCTGGCCGCCATCACCCTGATCGGCGACGGGGGCAAGGGCGCGGCCGCCGTCGGCCTCGCCGCCCTGCTGGCCAACGCCTATGCCCCCGCCATGGGCCCCGTCGCCTGCGCCCTGGCCGGCGGCGCGGCCTTCCTCGGCCACCTGTTCCCGGTCTGGCTGAAGTTCAAGGGCGGCAAGGGCGTGGCCACCTTCCTGGGCGTTCTGCTGGCCGCCGCCTGGCCGGTCGGCCTCCTGGCCTGCGCCACCTGGGTGGCGGTCGCCAAGGTGCTCAAGATCTCCTCCCTGGCGGCCCTGATCGCCGCCGCCCTGGCCCCCTTTTACGCCCTGATGCTGGGCCGCCCGGCGCCGACGGTGGTCCTGGCGGTCCTGCTGGCGGTGCTGATCTTCATCCGCCACCACGAGAACATCCGCCGGCTGCTGGCCGGAACCGAACCCCGCATCGGCGCCAAGACGGCGCCATGACCGGCGGGCGGCGGACAAGAGCACCCCTGGCCGAGAACGAGCGGCGCGACTGGCTCCGGCTGGCCCGCGCCGAGAATGTCGGACCGGTCGCCTTCAGCTACCTGATCGACACCTATGGCGAGGCCGCCCAGGCCATCGGCGCCCTGCCCCGGATGGCCGAGCGCGCCGGCCGCGCCCATCCGCCGCGCGTGCCGACCCCGGCCGAGGCGCAGAGCGAGCTGGACGCCGGCTCCGCCATCGGCGCCAAGCTGATCTGTTCCTGCGAATCCGCCTTCCCGCCCCTGCTGGCGGCGCTCGACCCGCCGCCACCGCTGATCTGGACGCGCGGCGACGCGGGGCTGCTGCACGGGCGCGCGGTGGCCGTGGTCGGCGCGCGCATCGCCAGTGCGGCGGGCCAGCGCTTCGCCCGCACCCTGGCGCACGAACTGGGCGAGGCTGGCTACATCGTCGTCTCCGGCCTGGCGCGCGGCATCGACGGGGCGGCCCACGAGGGGTCCCTGGCCACGGGCGCCGTGGCCGTGCTCGGCGGCGGACCCGACGACGTCTATCCGGCCGAACACGCCGACCTCTACCGCCGGATCGTCGCCAAGGGTTGCGTCGTCTCCGAAAGCCCGCCCGGCTACCGCGCCCAGGCGCGCGACTTCCCCCGCCGCAACCGGCTGATTTCCGGCCTGGCCCTGGGCGTGGTGGTGGTCGAGGCGGAGCTGCGCTCGGGCTCGCTGATCACGGCGCGGTTGGCGGGCGAGCAGGGCCGCGAGGTGTTTGCCGTGCCCGGCTCGCCGATGGACGCCCGCGCCAAGGGGACCAACGACCTGATCCGCCAGGGCGCGGCCCTCTGCGAAGGCGCCGAGGACGTGATCCGCACGCTGGAGGGGATCGGCGCGGGCATGCGCGAGCCGGGGCCGCCGGCCTATGTCCCGCAGGGCGCGGGAGAACCCGACACCAAGCTGTTGAAACAGATCGAAGACCTGCTCTCGCCCACCCCCACGGCCTGGGACGAACTGGCCCGGGCCGCCGGCGCGCCGGGACCGCTGACCTATGCGGCGCTGGTGGAGCTGTCGCTGGCCGGACGGGCGGAGCTGCTGCCGGGCGGGATGGCGGTGAGCGCTTAGCTGAGGCTACCTCCTTTCCGGGGCCAAGATCGTAAAGCTCGGGCCCGGACTACCCGAACCGACCCGTCACGTAATCCTGCGTCCGTTTCCCGCGAGGGTTGGTGAACAGCTGTTCGGTGGTGGTGAACTCGATCAGCCGGCCCAGGTACATGAAGCCGGTGTAGTCGCTGATCCGCGCCGCCTGGCCCAGGTTGTGGGTGACGATGACGATGGTGTGGTCGGCCTTCAGCTCGATCAGGGTCTCTTCCAGCTTGGCCGTGGAGATGGGGTCCAGCGCCGAGGCCGGTTCGTCCAGCAGCAGCACTTCGGGGCGCACCGCCACGCCGCGGGCGACGCACAGGCGCTGTTGCTGGCCGCCCGACAGGCCCAGACCCGAGGTGTGCAGCTTGTCCTTCACCTCGTCCCACAGGGCCGCGCGGCGCAGGGATTCCTCGACCCGGCCGTCCAGGTCGTGCTTGCCCAGCCGCTCGTACAACCGCACGCCGTAGGCCACGTTGTCGTAGATCGACATCGGGAACGGCGTCGGCTTCTGGAACACCATGCCGATCCTGGCCCGCAGCATGGAAAGATCGACACCCGGTCGCAGGATG
>JAQGII010000098.1 GCA_028291305.1 Caulobacteraceae bacterium | reverse complement strand
GCCCGAGCTATGGCGTGTCGCAATACAACCCCTACACGCGCCAGGTTCCCGCGGTGAACACGCTCAACGCCCGCCTTGGCGCGCGGTTGAACGCCTGGGACTTCAACGTGTTCGCCCTGAACGTGCTGGATTCCCGGACTGCGGTTGTCGGCGCCGGCGGTGCGCCGGCCGGCAACGGCATCGGCGCCTGCAACGCCCCTACGGCGGCGGTTCCGGGCGGCGGCGCCTGCTCGGCCTATGTGACCTGGACGCCGTTCGTGCAGCAGACCTACCAGCGTCCCCGCGTCGTGGGCGTGCAGGCCAACTACAGGTTCTAGGTCCTGGTCCTGGGCGGCGCCCCTCCTTTGGGCGCCGCCCTTTTTCCAGCCTAGGCGCGCGGCGAGCTGTCTGTCCGGGTCTCGATTGACAGGACAACTCGTCCGCGTAGGCTCCGATAGTTATGAAAGATCAGCGTGACGAGGCGGGCGCCGCCAACGTCGCCAACCATTTTGGGGAGAGGTCGCCGATGGCCGCGACGGGACAAGACACGAGCTGCCGCCTCGCATCCAGGGCCGTGATCGGCCTGGCGGTGTCGGTCGTGCTGGCGGGCGCGGTCGGCGCGAGCCTGGCGCGGGCCCAGACCGCGGAGCCGCCGCCCGGCCCGCTGGCCCAGCCGTCCAAGGATCCCCGCGACCTCACCGGGGTGTGGCAGCAGAAGGGCTACATGATCCGCTACCCCACGGTGACCGGCGAGCCGCCGCCCTATCTGCCGTGGGCCGCCGCCGACGCCAAGCGCCGCGCCGACGCGCAGAAGGCCGGCACGCCGATCTCGGACTCCACCGCCCAGTGCATGCCCAGCGGCGTGCCGCGCATCATGGGCGCGCCCTATCCGATCAAGATCCTGCAGACCAACAAGGAAGTGGTCATCCTGCACGAGGTGCAGCACCTGTTCCAGTTCGTCTATCTGAACGAGAACCACCCCAAGGACCTCGACCCGACCTTCATGGGCCACTCGGTCGGCCACTGGGAGGGCAACACCCTGGTGATCGACACGACCGGCCTCAAGAAGGAGACGCTGCTCAACGAGGCGGGCGATCCCCATTCCGAAAAACTGCACATCGTGCAGAGGCTCACCAAGAGCGCCGACGGCAAGTCCATCGAAAACCTGATGGAGGTCGACGATCCCGGCGCCTACTCCAAGCCTTTCGTGACCCGGTATACCTACTATTGGCGCCCGGACATCCGCTTCCTCGAATACATCTGCGAGGAGAACAACCGCAACGTGACCGACGCCGAGGGCATCGTCCGCGTGAAATAGACCGCCGCCCTCGGCGGGGCGCCCCGCCGAGGCTCTTGCCGGATCGCGGGACTTGATCGGGCAGGAGATTGTTGCTCACTTGGCGGGCTTCCCGCGTCCGCCTCGGCGTCATGCGGTCTGTTCGGGCCTTGCCCGGGCGGCCTGCAATAATTGACGCGAGAAGTCTTGTTATCGGCACGCTGCCCAATCCGGGCAGGACCATCGACCCCAGGGGCCCCGTGACCAAACCCGCCGCCAAAGCCGCGCCGCCGGCGCCGAGCGAAGCCTCCGGCCCCATCCTGCCCGACAACATCGGGTTCCACATCCGTATCGTGCAGATGCGGATATTCCGCGAATTCTACCGCATGTTCGAGAACTCGGGCGTCTCGCCCGGGATGCACACGGTGCTGGCCATCATCCGCGACAATCCCGGCATCCGCCAACGGTCGCTGGCCGAGATCCTGATGGTGCGCGAGCCGAACATGACGCGCATGATCCAGAGCCTGCAGGGATCGGAGCTGATCTCCCGCCAGGTCGACCGCAGCGACCGGCGCGCCTTCCATCTCTACCTGACCGCCAAGGGCCAGGAATTGATGGGTTCGCTGGCCGAACGCATCAACTCTCTGGAAGAACTGCTGCTCGGTCCGTTGAATACACAGGAGCGCGGCGCGCTGCGCGACTACCTGAACCGCATACTCGAAAACATAGAACAATGACCCTGGGGACGATTGGATGAAGCATCTCTTGACCGGCGCCGCGCTGGCCTGCGGCCTGATGGCGGGCGCCGCCGCCCGGGCGGCCGACTATTCGGTGATCCACTTGGAGACGACGGTCGACCGTCCGATCGACGCGGTCTGGGCCAAGGTCGGCGGCTACTGCCAGATCGGCGATTGGCTCAAGCGCCTGGCGCCCTGCGTCATGACTGGGAACGGCGACGTGGGATCGATCCGCAAGCTGGGCGCGACGGGCGCCATCACCGAGGTGCTGGTGGCGGCGACCAAGTACTCCTACACCTATGCCCAGCCCGAAAATAAGATCCTCTATCATGGCACCCTGGCGGCCGAGCCGCTCGACGGCGGCAAGAAGACCAAGCTGCTCTATACCCTGATCTACGACCAGGAGCCGGACGGCTCGCAGGAAGCCAAGGACAAGGACCGTGCGGGGCGCACCACCAACTTCACCGCCGCCCTGGCCAACATGAAGGCCCTTGCCGAAGCCAAATGACCTCCCACCTCAATAGCGCGGCCGGAGCCTATGCGGCCTCCGGCGCGTTGCTGAGGCCTGCCGTCAGAGCAGGGAGGAAACCATGAGCCGCTTCGTCTTCAAGCTTCCGGATGTGGGCGAGGGGGTGGCCGAGGCCGAGATCGTGGCCTGGCGCGTGGCGGTCGGGGACCGGGTCGAGGAGGACCAGCCCGTCGTCGACGTGATGACCGACAAGGCCACCGTGGAGATCGGCGCGCCCGTCGCCGGGGTGGTCGCCGCGCTGCACGGCGAGGCCGGCGCGCTGCGGCCGGTCGGCTCTCCCCTGATCGAGTTCGAGACGGCGCCGGCCGCGCCGCAAAAAGCCGCGGCGAAGCCGCCCAAGGCCGACAAGCCGGTGGCGCAGCCCGCTGCGGCCCACCCCGCGCCGTCCAGGACCCTGGCGGCCCCCGCCGTGCGCAAGCAGGCGACCGACCTGGGCGTCGACCTGGCGGGCGTGACGGGCACCGGCCCCGACGGCCGCGTCACCCATGCGGACCTCGAGCATCTGGCTCCGGCCGCCGCCAAGAGCAGGCCGCCCCTCCCGGCCGGTGAGGGGATCACCGAGGTCAAGGTGATCGGCCTGCGCCGGCGCATCGCCGACAAGATGCGCGAGGCCAAGACCCGCATCCCCCACTTTTCCTATGTGGAGGAGGTCGACGTCACCGAACTGGAGGCCCTGCGCGCCCACCTGAACGCCGGGCGCAGGCCCGACCAGTCCAAGCTGACCCTGCTGCCCTTCCTGATCGCGGCCCTGGTCAAGGCGCTGCCGCAATTCCCGCAGATCAACGCCCGCTTCGACGACGACGCCGGCGTCGTGCGCCGCTACCGCGCCGTGCATGTCGGCATCGCCGCCCAGACCGACGCAGGCCTGGTCGTGCCGGTGCTGCGTCACGCCGAGGCCCGCGACCTGTGGGAGCTGGCCGTCGAGATCGGCCGCCTGGCCGAGGGGGCGCGGGCCGGGCGGCTGCCGTCCGAGGACCTGTCCGGGTCGACCATCACCGTGACCAGCCTCGGCCCGCTCGGCGGCATCGCCCATACGCCGGTGGTCAACTGGCCGGAGGTGGCCATTGTCGGGCCCAACCGGGTGCAGGACCGCGCCGTGGTGCGCGAGGGCCAGATCGTGGTGCGCCGGATGATGAACCTGTCCTCTTCCTTCGATCACCGGGTGGTCGACGGGTGGGACGCGGCGGCCTTCATCCAGGCGGTGAAGGGCCTGCTGGAGCATCCCGGGGCCATCTTCGCCGGCTAGGGCGGGCCGGGCGAAAAATAGTTATCGTACATATCTATCTGCGCTAGGCTGGCGCCCAACGAACAAGACGTCGGGGGAACCGCTTGTCCAGATATGCGCCGGCCATCGACCTGGACGCGGTGGCCGCCATCGACGTCCACACCCACGCCTCCAAATCCTCGCACCAGCCGCGCGACCCCTGCTCGGTGCTGCTGGACGAGCACATGCAGGCCTATTTCAAGTCCGCCCCGCCGCCGACCAACGAGGAGGTCGCGCAGTACTACCGCGCCCGCAACATGGCGGCGGTGATCTTCCCGGTGGATGCGGAAGCCGAGATGGGCCACTGGCGCGTGCCCAACGAGGAGGTGGCCGAACTCGCCTCCACCTACAACGACGTCCTCATTCCCTTCGCCAGCATCGACCCGCACAAGGGCAAGCTGGGCCTGCGCGAGGCGCGCCGGCTGATCGAGGACTACGGGGTGCGCGGCTTCAAGTTCCACCCGACGGCGCAGGGCTTCTTCCCCAACGACCGCATGGCCTACCCGCTCTACGAGATGATCCAGGCGGCGGGGCTGGTCGCCCTGTTCCACACCGGCCAGACCGGCGTCGGCGCCGGCGCGCCCGGCGGCCTGGGCCTGCGGCTGAAATACTCCAACCCCCTGCACCTGGACGACGTGGCGGCCGACTTTCCCGGGATGACCATCGTCATGGCCCACCCCTACTTCCCCTGGCAGGAGGAGGACCTGTCGGTCGCGACGCACAAGCCGAACGTCTACATCGACCTGTCGGTCTGGTCGCCCAAGTACTTCCCGCAGATCATGG
>JAQGII010000095.1 GCA_028291305.1 Caulobacteraceae bacterium | reverse complement strand
CATCGGCAGGTTCAGGCCGGCGATCACCTCGGCGCGGGTCTGCTCCATCACCGAGATGGCCAGGTTGGAGGGGGTCCCGCCGAACATGTCGGTGAGCAGGATCACGCCCTGGCCCTCGTCGACGTCTTCGGCAGCCTTCAGGATATCGCGGCGGCGACGCTCCATGTCGTCCTCCGGCCCGATGCACACGGCCCTGACCCCCCTCTGGGGTCCGACCACATGCTCCATCGCCAGGACGAATTCTTCCGCCAAACGCCCGTGTGTGACGATCACGAGCCCGATCATAGACGACCTTCCACCGGGTCCCCCCCGCGAGTCGGCATGCGCCGCAGCCGCGCTAGATACGCTCGTTAGGGCCCGCCTCCAAGAAGACTCAGCACGTGAACGAGTTTCACTGGAGAAGAGGCTTCCAGGGGGTGCAGGGCGACGGTCGGACAGTCGACACCCAAAATCTCCTGGCAGGCGAGTTGCGGCATCCGTTCGACCGGTTCGTCGGGCTCCAGGCAGCGGGCGATCAGGCGGATCTGGGCGAAGGGGCGCGCGGGCAGCGGCGCCAGGCCGACCCCCCGCGCCTCGATCAGGCCGGCGATGGGCGGGGGGCATGCCCCGAACAGCCGGCCCCGGCTGACCCACAACAGCGTGCGGTCGTCGGCCACCAGCCGGAAGCCGGCGGCGATCGCGCGCAGGGCCAGGTCGCTCTTGCCGACGCCCGAGGGCCCCTGGATCAGCACGCCCTTCCAGGCGCCGCGGTCATACAGGGCGATCAGGCCGGCGTGCAGGACCTGGTCCATCAGGCGCGCACTTCCGGGAACTCGACGCCGAAGCGGGCGCCGATCACCCTGCCCAGGGCGTCCTCGCGGTTCTCGGCCCAGATGCGGCCGTCATGCGCCTCCACGATCTGGCGGGCGATGGACAGGCCCAGGCCGGAGTTGTTGCCGAAGGCCGTGCCCTTGGGCCGCGAGGTGTAGAAGCGCTCGAACACCGTCTCCAGGTTCTCCGGCGGCATGCCGGGGCCGTCGTCGTCGATGAAGGCGCGCACCCTGCGGCCCATCCGCCCGATCCGCACGCACACCTTGCCGCCCGGCGGGCTGAACGAGCGGGCGTTGTCGATCAGGTTGCGGAACACCTGGCCGATGGGTCCCTCGCGGCCGGAGACCAGCAGGGGCTCGTGCGCGCCGGCATCGACGAACACCACCTCGGCGTCCCCCGGCCGCCCGCTGGCGTTGTAGAGGCCGGCGATGTCCTGCAGCAGCCGGACCAGGTCGAAGGCGCGCGGCGGCTCGCGCGACAGCTCGGCGTCCAGCCGGGAGGCGTTGGAGATGTCGGTGACCAGCCGGTCCAGCCGGTTGACGTCCTGCTGCAGGATGGCCAGCAGCCGCTCGCGCCCCTTGTCCTCCTTGACCAGGGGCAGGGTGTCGATGGCCGAGCGGATCGAGGTCAGGGGGTTCCTGATCTCGTGCGCCACGTCCGCGGCGAAACGCTCGATGGCGTCGATGCGGGTCGACAGGGCGTCGGTCATGCTCTCCAGCGCCCGGGTCAGGTCGCCCAGCTCGTCGTCGCGCTTGGCCAGGTCCGGCAGGGAGATCGCCCGCGCCCGCGACAGCCGCACGCGGTCCGCCGCCCGCGCCAGGCGCAGCACCGGCTGGGCGATCATGGCGCTGAGCAGCAGGGAGGTCAGGATGGTGGTGGCGACGGCCACCAGGATGAACGGCATCAGCGCCCGGCGCTGGGCGGCGATGATCTTGTCGACGTCGCCCGCTTCCAGGGTCAGCACGCCCAGCACCGCCTTGACGTTCTGGATCGGCAGCGACACCGAGACCACCTGTTCGCCGGTGACGGCCTTGCGCACCTTGGCCACGCGTTGGCCGCTGAGCGCCTGGGCCACTTCCTGGGCCAGGGCCTGGCGGGCCTCCGCCTCGATCTTGGCCCGGGCCTGCGGGGGGCTGGCCGGAAGCTGCAGGCGCAGCTGGTCGCGCTTGCGGGCGGGCGGCAGGGCCCGCTGGTCGACCCGGTCGGCCACCAGGTAGGAATCGGAGACCAGCCGGCCCTCGCGGTCGAACAGCCGCACCCGCTGCGCGGTGGGGATGAACAGGGCCTGCAGCAGCTCGGCCGCGCGCTCGGCGTCCATCGACGGCTCGGGCGAGCCCTGGGTGGCGCCGATCACGATCACCTTGGCGATCAGCTCGCCCTGGGTGCGCAGGCTCTCGGTGCGCGCCTCGATCAGGCCGCGCCGGAACTCGTTGAGCACCAGAGCGCCAGCGATCAGGACGGCCAGGCCGATCAGATTCAGGGCGATGATCAGCCGGCCGAGGCGCGAGCCCGGCAGCCAACGGCGCCGATCCGATCGGGATTCAGGTTTCGCGGTAGCGGTAGCCGACGCCATACAGGGTTTCTATCGCATCGAACTCCGGGTCGACCTGCCGGAATTTCTTGCGCATGCGTTTGATGTGGCTGTCGATGGTGCGGTCATCGACATAGACCTGATCTTCGTAGGCGGCGTCCATCAGGTTGTCGCGGCTTTTGACGAAGCCCGGCCGCTGGGCCAGGGCCTGCAACAGCAGGAATTCGGTCACGGTCAGCTTCACCGGCCGGTCCTCCCACAGGCAGTCGTGGCGTTCGGGGTCCAGGGTCAGCTTGCCCCGCCGGATGGCCCGCGCCGCCGCGGCGGCGCCATTGGCCGGGCCGGCGGCGCTGGAGCGGTCGGCCGCGTCGGCGCCGGCGCGCCGCAGCACCGCCTTGACCCGCTCGATCAGCAGCCGCTGGCTGAAGGGCTTGTGGATGTAGTCGTCGGCGCCCAGGTTGAACCCCAGGATCTCGTCGATTTCCTCGTCCTTCGAGGTCAGGATGATGACCGGGGTGGCCGAGGTCTGGCGCAGGCGGCGCAGCACCTCCATGCCGTCCATGCGCGGCATCTTCACGTCGAGGATCGCCAGATCCGGCGGATCG
>JAQGII010000023.1 GCA_028291305.1 Caulobacteraceae bacterium | reverse complement strand
GGCCACCGAGGCGAAGGCCACGCCGAAGGCCACGGCCTTGTCCATGATCTCGAGCTCCAGCGCCTCGCGCTGCCTGGCCGACAGCTTCTTGGAGTCGTTGAGACCCTCGGGCACCCTGCGCGGATCGAGGATCACCGCCCCGGCGCAGACCGGCCCGGCCCACGGCCCGCGCCCGGCCTCGTCGACGCCGCAGACCAGGCCGGGGCAGGCCTGCTCCAGCATCATGTCGGGCCCGGACTTGGGTCCGGCCTTGGCGGCGGATTTGGGCGACGCGGGTTTCACCCCTGCCCCATACGCCGGACTTGGTCGTGGCGGAAGCAGCAGGTGAGGTGGTCGTTGACGATACCCACGGCCTGCATGAAGGCATACACAATCACCGGGCCGCAGTATTTGTAGCCGCGCGATTTCAACGCCTTGGCTATGTCCACGGCCAGCGGCGTCTGGGCCGGCACCTGGGCCCCGGCCTCGAAGCCGTTCTGCAGCGGCCGGCCGTTGGTGAACGACCACAGGAGTGTGGACAGGTCCTCGCCCTTGTCGCGCAGGTCCAGGTAGATGCGGGCGCCGGAGATGGCGGCGTCGATCTTGCCGTTGGAGCGGATGATGCCGGCGTCGGCCATCAGCCGGGCGCGGTCCGCCTCGCCGTAGCGGGCGATCTTTTCCGGATCGAAATCGTCGAAGGCGGCGCGGAACGCCTCGCGCTTCTTGAGGATGGTGATCCACGACAGGCCGGCCTGGAAGCCGTCCAGCACCAGCTTCTCCCACAGGGCGCGGCTGTCGTACTCGGGCACGCCCCACTCGGTGTCGTGATAGGCCTCGTAGATCGGCACGCCGGCCATGCCGCGCCACGGGCAGCGAATCGGTTCTGCGCTCATCGGCCTAGTCTGACCCGCTCTCCGCGGCGGACGGAAGGGTCTCGGGCGGCCACCAGGCCGGGATGTCCAGATGCACCGGGCGGTCGCGCACGCTCAGCCGCCCGCCCGCGGCGCGGTCCAGCTTTAGCAACGCCAGGGCGCGGCCCTCGCGGCCCGACAGCACCTCGCCCGCCCGCAGGCCTGCGGCGGTCTCCACCGGCGTCCCGGGCGGCGGGGCGGGGCCGTCGAAGGCGATGGGGACCATGCGCGTCTTGACGGCGCTGCGGCGCTTCATGCGCGAGGTGGTCTCCTGGCCGACGTAGCAACCCTTGTGGAAGTCGATGGCGTTGAGCAGGTCGAAGTCGGCCTCCAGCGGGAAGGTCTGGTCGGGGACGCAGTCCTTGCCGGGATCGGGGACGCCGAGCCCCAGGCGCAGGGCGTCGTAGGCGTCCTCGTCGGTGTCGACCTCGCCGGCCAGGCCGTAGCCGCGCCAGCCCAGGGCCGGCAGGCGGGGATCGGTCATCCAGCCTTCGCCGGGCGCGCCCTCGCCGCCCCAGGAGGCGAACACCGAGCCCTCCATCGGCTCGATCTCTATCTTGGAGCGCAGGCGATACAGCTTCAGCCGCCCGACCAGGGCCTCGCGCTGCTGCGCCTGGACGTCCAGCAGGGCGCCTTCGCCGCCCTCCTCGTCGGTGTGGGGTGTGACGAACATGTCGAACAGGAACTTGCCCTGGGGCGTCAGCAGCAGGGCGGCGCGGATCTCGCCCTCGGGCAGGGTCTCCATATCGTTGCTGAGCAGGTTCTGCAGGAAGGGGCGCCAGTCGGCGCCGCGCACCCCGATCAGGGCGCGGCTGGTCAAATGGGCGAAGACGGGTAGGCTCATGGGCGGGACCTTAGCCTAAGGGGACTTGGTGGAGTTGGGCGGGACCATATAGAGGGGGAGAATGGCGGCGCCTAAGGGCTTTCCTATCCTGTTCATTGCCTCGTCGCGGATCGGCGACGCCGTGCTGGCGTCCGGTCTGGTCAAGCGGCTGCACGACGAGATCCCCAACGCACGGTTCACCATCGTCGCCGGCCCGCTGTCGGCGCCGCTGTTCGCCGACCTGCCGAACCTGGCGCAGATCATCGTCATGGAGAAGACCAAGGGCAAAGGCCATTGGTTCAAGCTATGGAGCCGGGTGCGCGGCCGCAACTGGGGCCTGATCGTCGACCGGCGCGGGTCCTCCATCGCCCGGTTCCTTCGCGCGAAACGCCGGGCCATCCACCGCAGCCAGCCGGGCGAGCCGGTGCACAAGGTGATCGAGGCTGCGCGCCTGCTGAAGGTCGCCGACGACCCGCCCGGCCCCTACCTGTTCACCAGCCCCGAAACCGAGGCCAGGGCGGACGCGCTACTGGGCCGCAATCCTGCGGGGGGCGGGCCGATCCTGGCGGTGGCCCCGGCCGCCAACTGGGTCGGCAAGACCTGGCCGGTGGAGCGGTTCGCGCTCCTGGCCGTGCAGTTGATGCAGAAGGGCGGCCCATTCGAGAACGGCCGGCTGCTGATCCTCGGCGGACCCGACGACTGGCGCGCGTCCGAGCCCCTGCGCCGGTCCCTGCCGCGCGAACGCTGGATCGACCTGACCGGCCAGGCGGACCTGCTGACCGTCTACGCCTGCCTTAAGCGGGTGCGGCTGTTCGTCGGCAACGACAGCGGGCTGATGCATCTGGCGGCCGCCGCCGGGGTCCCGACGCTGGGCCTGTTCGGCCCCTCCGACGACCGGCTGTACGCCCCCTGGGGGCAGCACACCAAGGCGCTGCGCGGCCCGCGCACCCTGGATCAGATTCAGGCCATCGACCCCACGCTGAGCCAGCCGGTCTGCCACATGCTCGACCTGCCGGTGGCCAAGGCGCTGGCCGCGGCCAAGGAGCTGTTCGAGGCGACCGAGCCGCTCTACGCCGTCCCTCGGCGGGGCAAGGCCAAGCCGAAGGCGGACAAGGCGGCCGAGTAGTCGATCAGGCCGGTTCGGACGAACCGCCGGCCTTTCCGGCGAAACGCCAAGGCAGTGTTTCGCCGGCGTGGAATGGCACAAGCTCCTCCGCTCCGGCCTTGATCCGTTCCGGCGCGGCGCAAGACCCGCGTTCGAGCAGGATCCGATCGGTGTTCTGGGGAAGGCCATAGAAGTTCGGGCCATGTTCGGAGGCGAAGGCCTCGAGCCGGCCCAGCGCCCCCTCTTCGTCGAATGTCGCGGCATAGCTCTCGATGGCGAACGGTGCGTTGAATATGCCCGCGCACCCGCAGGCCGCCTCTTTCCTGCCGATGGCATGCGGCGCCGAATCCGTGCCGAGAAAGAACTTGGGCGATCCTGACGTTGCCGCCCGGCGAAGAGCCAGACGGTGCCGTTCGCGTTTCGCCACCGGCAGGCAGTAGAAATGGGGACGGATGCCGCCCTCGAACATGGCGTTGCGGTTGATGCGCAGGTGATGCGGCGTGATCGTGGCGGCGACGTTGGGGCCGCTGCTTTCGACGAAGGCGGCGGCGTCGGCCGTCGTGATGTGCTCGAACACGGTCTTGAGCGCGGGGAAATCGGCGGCGATCCTGGAGAAGACCCGCTCGATGAACACCGCCTCGCGGTCGAAGATATCGATGGCGCTATCGGTGACCTCCCCGTGGAGCAACAGCGGCATGCCGATCCGTTGCATCCGCTCCAACACGGAATGGATATTGCGGATGTCGGTGACCCCGTGCTCGGAGTTGGTCGTGGCGTGCGCCGGATAGAGTTTGCAGGCGGCGAAGACCTTGTCCTTGAACCCGCGCTCGATCTCGTCCGGGTCGGTTTCGTTGGTGAGATAGCAGGTCATCAACGGTTCGAAAGCGGCGCCGGGATCGAGCGCCGCGATGATCCTGTCGCGATAGGAAATGGCCCGCGCGACGGTCGTCACCGGCGGGGAGAGGTTCGGCATCACGATCGCCCGCCCGAACTGGCGCGCCGTATGCCCCAGCACGGCCCTCAGCATCTCGCCGTCGCGAAGGTGGACATGCCAGTCGTCGGGCCGGCGAATGATCAGGCGGTCGGGTGATGGGGGCGTCTCGGACATGGGCGTGAAACTAACGTCGCGCGCCGCCGAGTCTACTGGCTTCGACGCCTGGATTTCCGGCGATCGCCCCTCGCCGACGAACAAAAAAAGGCCCGCCGGATCGCTCCGGCGAGCCCTTCGTTGGATCGGGTCGAACCCTACTTCTTCTGCAGCTTGCAGGCGTCCGCGATGGCCGCCTGGGCGCAGGGCAGGGCGCTGACCAGGGTTTCCGTGGGGAGCCTGCTGTATTCCAGCACCAGGCCCGGACCGCTGGCGCAGGTCACTTCGATGTACTCGCTGCCCTTGGCGTCCTTGCCGATGCCGCGGCCGTTGTTGACGTCGCAGGTGGTCTTGCCGCGCGCGGCGATCTCCTTGGAGATCATGGCGTAGGTGGCGGGCATCGGCGTCAGGTGGCAGGTCAGGCCGCGGCCGATGGCGCGCACGCAGTTGAAGTACTCGCCGGTCTGGCCGCCGCCGGTCGGCACGATGGCGAAGGCGCCTTCGGGGTGGTCCTTGCAGGCCAGTTCGACGATTTCACGCTGACCGCCGCTTTCGGCGCCGTAGCTCTGGTACTTGGCGACGTCGCAGTTGTAGCCGACCTGCTTGGCCAGCTTGTTATAGGTGGCGGCTTCGGCGGTCTGGCCGGCGTCGGCTTGTGAGAAGGTGCAGCCGCCGGCGATGCGGGAGGCCCGCACGCATTCGATCACCGTCTTGAACGCGCCCTTGCCGTCGGTCTGGAACATGAAGCCGCTCGTGCCGTCCGCGCAGCCGACTTCATAGTAGTCGTTGTTGGTGGCCGGATCGGTCACCACCCAGCGGGCCTTGTTCGGCATGCAGGCCGGCTTGTTGGCGCCGGCGGCGACCTTGATGATGCCCTGCTCCAGCTGTTCCTTGGAGGTCAGGGTGCATTCCACGCCCATGCCGGACGCCTTGATGCAGTCGACCGCGCTTAGCGGCTTGGTGGAGCCGGGCAGCGGCGTGGTCAGCACATAGCCGGAGCCGTTGGAGCAGGCGGCCTCGAACAGGCTGACCTTGTCGGTCGGGCTGGCGCCCATCCAATGCGCGGCGGTCACCTGCGGGCAGTTGGCGCCGCCCTTGGCCAGCAGCGGGGCCAGGCCCTGCTTGGGATCGGCGTTCTCCGGCAGGCTGCAGGTCGTGCCGGCCTTTTGCTTGGCCGCGACCTTCTTGTCGGAGTCTTCCTTCATCGTCAGGCAGTCGTAGCTCTGGGTGTCGGCGCCCGGCGTGGCGATCACGATGTAGCCGAGGCCTCCGCCGCAGGCGGCTTCGTAGATCGAGGACTTCACCTTCTTGCCGCCGACGGTGGCCTCGCCGTTGCCCATGAAGACGGCGTTGGACACGGTGCAATCGACGCCCGCGGCCTGCAGGACGGCGGGCGCTTCCTTCATGCCCTGATCGTGCATCTTGGGGTCGATCTTAGGGGCCGCGGGGGCCGCGGCGAAAGCCTGGCCGCTCAGCGCCAGCGCAAGGGCGGCCACAAAGCCGATCCTCAAAAATTTCATCTAGAAGCTCCCAGGACATTTCCTCGCGGCGACTTAAGCCTCCGTCTGGCCGTAGGGTCAAGAATTTGCCTGCTAACAAGGGCGCGTTCTGGGCGCAACTATGGCGGGGGAAAGCCTGCCTGACCTTGGCCGCAAGATTGACGCCCGCTTTCCCGGCGCCTATGTGCGCCGCGTGATGATTATCCTCCCCCCTGCCGTCCAGTCCGCCGACCGGTCGCCCGCGCTGCTGCGCGAGCGCGCCGAGGACGCCGTCCTCGTCGACGGCCTGATCGAAAACGCGTTCGGCCCGGGCCGGTTGGCGAAGGCCGCCGAACGCCTCCGCGAAGGCAATTCGCCTGCGCTGGACCTGTCCCTGGTGGCCTGGGCGGGGTCGCAGGCGGTCGGCTGCGTGCGCATGTGGCCGATCCATATCGGCCGGACCCCGGCCATCCTGTTGGGCCCGTTCGCCGTGGCGGATGCCTGGCGCAGCCAGGGCCTGGGCTCGGAACTGATTCGTCAGGCGTGCGACGCCGCGCAGGACGCGGGCCACGCCATCGTCCTGCTGGTGGGCGACGATC
>JAQGII010000022.1 GCA_028291305.1 Caulobacteraceae bacterium | reverse complement strand
TCGCGAAAGCAATCCCAACCATGTCCATCCTGATCGGCAAGAACACAAAAGTCATCTGCCAGGGCTTCACCGGCGCCCAGGGCACCTTCCACTCCGAACAGGCCATCGCCTACGGGACCAAGATGGTCGGCGGCGTGACCCCCGGCAAAGGCGGCCAGACCCACCTCGGCCTGCCCGTGTGGGATACCGTCGGCGAAGCGCGCGAAGCCACCGGGGCCGACGCCTCGGTCATCTATGTGCCGCCGCCGTTCGCCGCCGATTCGATCCTTGAGGCGATCGACGCCGAAATCCCGCTGATCGTCTGCATCACCGAGGGCATTCCGGTGCAAGACATGGTCAAGGTGAAGCGTTCCTTGTCAGGATCGAAGTCGCGCCTGATCGGACCCAATTGCCCGGGCCTGATGACGCCCGGCGAGTGTAAGATCGGCATCATGCCGGGGAATATCTTCAAGCGCGGTTCGGTCGGCGTTGTTTCGCGCTCGGGCACGCTTACCTATGAGGCTGTGTTCCAGACCACCAACGTGGGCCTCGGCCAGACCTCGGCCGTCGGCATCGGTGGCGACCCGGTCAAGGGCACGGAGTTCATCGATGTGCTTGAGATGTTCCTGGCCGACCCCGAAACCCAATCGATCATCATGATCGGCGAAATTGGCGGTTCGGCCGAAGAGGACGCGGCCGATTTCATTAAGCATTCCAAGATAAAGAAGCCGATGGTCGGCTTCATCGCCGGACGCACCGCGCCTCCGGGCCGCCGCATGGGCCACGCCGGGGCGATCATCTCCGGCGGCAAGGGCGGCGCCGAAGACAAGATCGCGGCCATGGAGTCCGCGGGCATCCGTGTCTCGCCGTCTCCGGCGGCGCTGGGACAGACGCTTCTCGAGGTGCTGAAGGGCTGAGGCAGAGGGCCTCGGTTCGCAGCGCCGGATAGTAGACAAGGGCGACGGGCCGCCGCGTGAGGGCGGGCCGCCGGAAGGATCGAAGATCATGGCGGACGATTCCGGCAGGTTGAACCAGGTACTGACCGAAACCTCCTTCCTCTATGGCGGCAACGCCGCCTTCGTGGAAGAGCTCTACGCCAAGTGGGCGAACGACCCGTCCTCGGTCGAAGCGTCGTGGCAGGCCTTCTTCGCCAGCCTGCGCGATCCCGCCGGCGATGCGCAAAAGGCGGCGCAGGAGCCGGCCTGGACCCCGCGGCAGGCTCCCGAGGCCCGCCCCGAATGGCTGTCGGCTCTGGACGGCATGTGGCCGGCGGTGGAAGCCAAGCTCGGCAAGGCCATCAGCGCCAAGACCCCCGACGCGTCCCCCGACGCGGTGCGCAGGGCGACGCTGGATTCCCTGCGCGCGATCATGATGATCCGCGCCTACCGGATGCGCGGCCACCTGGCCGCCAACCTCGACCCCCTGGGCATCGCCGACAAGCCGGACACCTCCGAGCTCGACCCGGCCGCCTACGGCTTCGCCCCGGAAGACTACGACCGCCCGATCTTCCTCGACTTCGTGCTGGGTCTGGAGACCTCCACCGTCGCCGAGATCCTGTCGATCCTGCGGCGCACCTACTGCGGCACCCTGGGCGTGCAGTACATGCACATCTCGGATCCGAACGAGAAGGCGTGGCTGCAACAACGGATCGAGGGCAAGGACAAGGAGATCGCCTTCACCAACGAAGGCAAGGTCGCCATCCTCAAGAAGCTGGTCGAGGCGGAAACCTTCGAACGCTTCCTGCACAAGCGTTTCCCCGGCACCAAGCGGTTCGGCCTGGACGGGGCCGAGGCCATGGTCCCGGCGCTGGAGCAGATCATCAAGCGCGGCGGCTCGCTGGGCGTGCGCGACATCGTCCTGGGCATGCCCCACCGGGGGCGCCTCAACGTGCTGGCCGCCGTGATGGGCAAGCCCTACCACGTGATCTTCCACGAATTCCAAGGCGGCTCGTCCCTGCCCTCCGACATCGAGGGTTCGGGCGACGTCAAATACCACCTGGGCGCCAGCTCCGACCGCGCCTTCGACGGCAACAACGTCCACCTCTCGCTGACCGCCAATCCGTCTCACCTGGAGATCGTCAACCCGGTGGTGCTGGGCAAGGCCCGCGCCAAACAGGCCTTCCAGTTGCGCGAAGCCCCCGACAGCGGCCGCGGCCATGTGCTGCCGCTGCTGCTGCACGGCGACGCCGCCTTCGCCGGCCAGGGCGTGATCGCCGAATGCTTCGCCCTGATGGGGCTGAAGGGCTACCGCACCGGCGGCACCATCCACTTCATCGTCAACAACCAGATCGGCTTCACGACGAGCCCGCGCTACTCGCGCTCCTCGCCCTACCCCTCCGACAGCGCCCTGATGGTCGAGGCGCCGATCTTCCACGTCAACGGCGACGACCCCGAAGCGGTCACCTTCGCCGCCAAGGTGGCCATCGAGTTCCGGCAGCAGTTCGCCAAGGACGTGGTCATCGACATGTTCTGCTACCGCCGCTTCGGCCACAACGAAGGCGACGACCCGACCTTCACCCAGCCGCTGATGTACCAGAAGGTGCGCCAGCAGCCGTCGACCCGGGAAATCTACGCCGGGCGGCTCGTGGCCGAGGGCGTGATCACGGCCTCGGTCGCCGACGCCCAGGTGGCCGAGTTCGAGCAGTTCCTCGACAAGGAATTCGACGCCGGCAAGGGCTACAAGGCCAACAAGGCCGACTGGCTGGACGGCAAGTGGTCCCACATCGGCCTGCCCGACGTGGAGGAGCGCGGCGCCACCGCCGTGCCGGCCCAGCGGCTGAAGGACATCGGCCTCAAGCTGACCACCATCCCCGACCATGTGAACGTGCACAAGACGCTGCACCGGGTGCTGGAAGGCCGCCGCGAGGCGATCATCTCGGGCCAGGGGCTGGACTGGTCCACCGCCGAGAGCCTGGCCTTCGGGACCCTGCTGGACGAAGGCTTCCCGGTCCGCCTGTCGGGCCAGGACTCCAACCGCGGCACCTTCAGCCAGCGCCACGCCGACGTGGTCGACCAGACCACCGAGGAGCGCTACACCCCGCTCAACAACATCCGGCCGGGCCAGGCCCATTTCGAGGGCATCGACTCCGCCCTGTCGGAAGAGGCGGTGCTGGGCTTCGAATACGGCTTCTCCCTGGCCGACCCCAACAGCCTGGTGGTCTGGGAAGCCCAGTTCGGCGACTTCGCCAACGGCGCCCAGGTGGTGTTCGACCAGTTCATCTCGTCGGGCGAGCGCAAGTGGCTGCGCATGTCGGGCCTGGTGCAGCTTCTGCCCCACGGCTACGAGGGCCAGGGCCCCGAGCACTCCTCGGCCCACCTGGAGCGCTACCTGCAGGCCTGCGCCGAAGACAATCTGCAGATCGCCAACTGCTCGACCCCGGCCAACTACTTCCACATCCTGCGCCGCCAGCTGCACCGGCCGTTCCGCAAGCCCCTGGTGCTGATGACGCCCAAGAGCCTGCTGCGCCACAAGAAGGCCGTCTCCAGCCTGGCCGACCTGGCCGAGGGCTCGTCCTTCCACCGCGTGCTGTGGGACGACGCCGAGCACAACAACGCCATGACCGCCGTCCGGCTGAAGCCCGACGACCAGATCCGCCGGGTGATCCTGTGCTCGGGAAAGGTCTATTACGACCTGCTCGACGACCGTGAGAAGAAGGGCGTCGATGACGTCTACATCCTGCGCCTGGAACAGTTCTATCCCTGGCCGATGAAGTCGATCTCCACCGAGCTGGCCCGGTTCAAGAACGCCGAGCTGATCTGGTGCCAGGAAGAGCCGAAGAACATGGGCGGCTGGACCTTCGTCGATCCCTGGCTGGAGCTGTCCCTGGCCAAGCTGAAGGTCAAGGCCAAGCGCGCCCGCTACGTCGGACGCCCGGCCTCGGCCTCCACCGCCGCCGGCCTGATGACCCGCCACCTGAAAGAACTCGAAACCCTCCTCGGCGAGGCCTTCGCGGCGAGCTAGCTGCACGGACCCCGCCGACACACTCGATAAAAATACCCGGAGCTATCCTATGACCGACATCCTGACGCCGACGCTCGGCGAGTCCGTGGCGGAGGCCACCGTGGCCCGTTGGACCAAGAAGCCCGGCGACGCGGTGAAGAAGGACGAGGTCCTGGTCGAGCTGGAGACCGACAAGGTCTCCCTGGAAGTGTCCGCCCCCTCCGACGGGGTGCTGCAGGATATCGCCGCCCCCGAGGGTGCGACCGTGACCCCCGGCCAGGTGCTGGGCGTGGTGTCCGCCGGCGCCGGCGCGGCCAAGCCCGCCGCCGCCGCGCCCGCCCCCAAGGCCGAAGCGCCCAAGCCGGCTCCGGCTCCCGCCCCGGCCCCGGCCGCGGCGCCCGCCGCGCCCCTGGCCCCCTCGGTGCAGCGCATCGCCGCCGAAACCGGCCTCGACCCCTCCAAGGTGGCCGGCACCGGTAAGGACGGCCGCGTCACCAAGGGCGACGCCCTGGCCGCCCTGGAGGAACGCTCCGCCGCCCCGCCAGCGCCGCCCGTGGCCGCCGGACCGCGCCCGGTGCATGAGCGCGAAGAGCGGGTCAAGATGACCCGCCTGCGCCAGACGGTGGCCCGCCGCCTGAAGGAGGCGCAGAACAACGCCGCCATGCTGACCACCTTCAACGAGGTCGACATGAGCGCGGTGATGGCCCTGCGCAACACCTACAAGGACGCCTTCGAGAAGCGCCACGGCGTCAAGCTGGGCTTCATGGGCTTCTTCGTGAAGGCGACCATCGCCGCCCTCAAGGAGGTGCCGGCCATCAACGCCGAAATCGACGGTCAGGACATCGTCTACAAGAACCACTACGACATCGGCGTGGCCGTGGGCACCGAGAAGGGCCTGGTCGTTCCGGTGGTGCGCGACGCCGACATGCTCGACCTGGCCGGGATCGAGAAGACCATCGCCGCCTACGGCAAGAAGGCCCGCGACGGCCAGCTGTCCATCGAGGACCTGCAGGGCGGCACCTTCACCATCTCCAACGGCGGCGTCTACGGCTCGCTGATGTCGACGCCGATCCTCAATGCGCCGCAGTCCGGCATCCTCGGCATGCACAAGATTCAGGACCGCCCGGTGGCCATCAACGGCCAGGTGGTGATCCGCCCGATGATGTACCTGGCGGTCAGCTACGACCACCGCATCGTCGATGGCAAGGAAGCGGTGACCTTCCTGGTGCGCCTCAAGGAAGCCGTCGAGGACCCGCAGCGCCTGCTGCTGGAAGTTTGAGTCCGGCCTAGGGGGCCAGCGATGGACATGGTCGTCGTCTGCGCCCCGGCCTCCGCCGCCGAGATGGACGCCTGCGTCTCCGCCCTGCGGACGGCCGGCTTCCACCCCATGGCCGCCTACCAGGGCGCCAGGACCGGCATCATCGCCGACACGCCGTCCACCTATCCTGTCCTGGTGCCGAAAAACGAGGTCAAGGCCGCCCTGGCGCTGCTGCAGGCGCTCAAGGGCGGCGCCCCGGCGCAGGACCAGTATGAGCCGCCGGTCGCCACCGCCGAGCAGCTCAAGCGGAGCCTCGGCCTGGTGCTGGTCATGGCGCTGGTGATCGCCGGCGTCACCGCCCTTCTGCTGTTCGCTCAGTTCCTCGGCGGCCTGCTTGGCCATCACGGCTAAATCCCCCTCCCGCGGTTGACCCACGAGCCTTCCCGACTAGTGTGCCGCCGCAAAAGCCGCCCCCTCCCAGGGGCCGATCCGCATCCTATCGAGGTCCCAGCATGTCCCAGTACGACGTCATCATCATCGGCGGTGGCCCCGGCGGCTACAACGCCGCCATCCGCGCCGGCCAGCTCGGCCTGAAAGTCGCTTGCGTCGAGGGCCGCGAGACCCTCGGCGGCACCTGCCTCAACGTCGGGTGCATGCCGTCCAAGGCGCTGCTGCACGCCTCGGAACTGTACGAGATGGCGGCCAAGGACTTCGCCGGCCTGGGCATCGACGTCACCCCCAAGCTGAACCTGCCGCAGATGATGGCGCAGAAGGCCGAAAGCGTGACCACCCTGACCAAGGGCATCGAATTCCTGTTCAAGAAGAACAAGGTCGAGTGGATCAAGGGCTGGGGCCGGATCGCCGCTCCCGGCAAGGTCGCGGTCAAGGCCGCCGACGGGACCGAGACCGTGCATGAGGCCAAGGACATCGTCATCGCCACCGGTTCTGTACCTTCCGGCTTGCCGGGCGTGACCGTGGACAACAAGCGCATCGTCGATTCCACCGGCGCCCTGTCCCTAACCGAGGTGCCCAAGTCGCTGATCGTGATCGGGGCCGGCGTGATCGGCCTGGAGCTCGGTTCGGTGTGGCGCCGCCTGGGCGCCAAGGTGACCGTGGTCGAGTACCTGGACCGCATCACCCCCGGCATGGACGAGGAGACCGCCAAGACCCTGCAGCGGTCACTGACCAAGCAGGGCATGGAGTTCAAGCTGGGGGCCAAGGTCACCGGGGCCAAGACCGGAAAATCGGGCGTCGAGCTGACCTTCGAACCGGTCGCCGGCGGCCCCGCCGAAACGATCAGCGCCGACTATGTGCTGCTGGCCATCGGCCGCCGCCCCTACACCGAGGGCCTCGGCCTGGACGGCCTCGGCATCGCGCCGGACAAGCGCGGCGTGGTCGCCAACGACCACTTCAAGACCGGCGTCCCCGGCGTGTGGGTGGTCGGCGACGTGACCTCGGGGCCGATGCTGGCGCACAAGGCCGAGGACGAGGCGGTGGCCTGCATCGAGCTGATCGCCGGCAAGGCCGGCCATGTGAACTACGACGTCATCCCCAGCGTCATCTACACCTTCCCCGAGGTGGCCGTGGTCGGCCGGACCGAGGAGGAGCTGAAGGCCGCGGGCGTCGCCTACAAGGTCGGCAAGTTCCCCTTCACCGCCAACTCCCGCGCCAAGATCAACCACGAGGCCGAGGGCTTCGTGAAGGTGCTGGCCGACGCCAAGACCGACCGGGTGCTGGGCGTGCACATGATCGGCCCCTCGGTCAGCGAGATGATCGGCGAATACGCCGTGGCCATGGAATTCTCCGCCGCGTCCGAGGACGTGGCCCGCACCTGCCACCCCCATCCCACCCGCTCCGAAGCCTCCAAGCAGGCGGCCATGGGCGTCGAGGGCTGGACCATGCAGGCGTAGAGCTGTCGTCATCCCCCGACTCTCGCGCCCTCCCCCGCTCGGCTCGCGGGGGAGGGCGCATCACAGCGATATCGAAGCCAACGCCGTCTAAGCCCGCGGATGGGCCTTGGCGTAGATGCTGAGCAGGCCCGCGGCGTCGACCGCCGTGTAGCGCTGGGTGGTCGACAGCGAGGCGTGGCCGAGCAGCTCCTGGATGATGCGCAGGTCCGCCCCCGCCCCCAGCAGGTGGGTGGCGAAGGAGTGGCGCAGGGCGTGGGGCGTGGCGCTGGGCGGCAGGCCGAGGCGCCCGCGCAGCTTCTGCATCAGGGCCTGCACCGGCCGAGGGCCGAGCGGCGCGCCGCGGTGGGCGCGGAACAGCGGCTCTGCGGGCTCCAAAGCGAACGGCAAAAGCGCGACGTAGCGGTCGATCGCCTCGCGCACCACCGGCAGGACCGGCGTGACCCGCTCCTTGGAGCCCTTGCCGACGATGCGGATGGAGTCGCGCAGCGGCGCGTCGGACCGCTTCAGCGACAGGGCCTCGGAAATCCGCAGGCCGCAGCCGTAGAGCAGGGTCAGCATGGCCTCGTCGCGCGCCGCTTCCCAGTCCTCGCGCTCGCTGTCCTCGGCGGCCTCCAGGATCAATCCCCGGGCCTGGTCCTCGGTCACCGGGCGCGGGGCGCCGGGTTTCACGCGGGGACCGCGCACCAGGGCCAGGGCGGCGTTGGGCACGCCGCAGCGGCGGTCCAGCCAGCTGTGGAAGGTGCGGATCGCCGACAACCCCTGCGACAGGGAGCGCGGCGACAGCGGCCGTTCGCCGGAACGGCGAAAGGCGAGGTAGGCGCGCAGCTCGCTGGGCTCGACGCCGCCCATGTCCGCCAGGGTGAGGGGCCCGCCCCGGTGCTGCTGCAGGAAGGCCAGGTAGCGGCCGACGCACTCGGCATAGGCCTGCACCGTGCGCGGCGAGGCCCGCCGCTCCTGCGCCAGATAGGCCAGCCAGTCCGCCAGGGCCTGGGCGGCCATCATGGCGTCACAGGACCGGCCAGCGTTCGGCGGTGCGTTCGACCACCCGGGCGATGAAGGCGATCAGCTCCACGCCCATGTCGGGGGAGAAGGCCTGCACATCGGCGGCCCCGAAGCAGAGGATGCCCGGACAGGCGGGCCGCCACAGGGCCAGACGCACCAGGGCGCAGCTTTCGACAGGCAGCATGGCGTCGGGGAAAAGCAGGCTGGCGAACCCGGTCTCGCCCAGGCGCACCACGCCTTGCTCGCCGAGGATCGTGTCGACCATGCCTTCCTCCAACCGCCGCCAGCCGGCGGGGGCGCGGCCTTCGACGGCCAGGGCCCCGGCCACCAGGCCGAAGCGCAGCTGGGCGGTTTCGTCCAGCCGCCGGACGAGGTCGGTGTTGTTGCGCGACTCCAGCAGGTCGACCACGCCGGCGTGGCATTGGGCCTGAGCGGCGAAGTTGGCGCGGGCGGTGGCCTCCAGCTCCAGGCGGGCGGAGCTTTCGCGGCGGTGGGCGTCGATCTGGCGGGCCAGGGCGGCGGGGCCGAACTCCACCACATTGTCGGCGTTGAAGCGCAGGCCGAGGTCGCTGAGCAGTTCGGCGTCGTCGCGCACCAGGTTGGGGTGGCTCTGCAGGAAGGCGCGCACCGACGGCCAGCCGGCCGCCGCTTCGGCCGCCTTGGTGATGGCCTTCGGCGTCTTGGCCGCCTTCACGCCCTGGTCGCTCATGCCGTCCCCGCAAAACCGCGGGACAGCGCGATCCCCTGCCCTAGAGGATCGACTGTCCCGTCTTGGCCCAATCGCTCAAGAACTGTTCAAGCCCCTTTTCGGTTAACGGGTGCTTGAAGAGGGCCTCGAAAACCGCGGGCGGCAGGGTGCAGCAGTCGGCGCCGGCGATGGCGGCGGCCTGCACATGGTCGGCGGAGCGGATCGACGCGGCGAGGATCTGGGTGTCGAAGGCATAGTTGTCGTAGATCGCGCGGATGTCGTGGACCAGCTGGATGCCGTCCTCGCCGATGTCGTCGAGCCGGCCGACGAAGGGCGAGACATAGGTGGCGCCGGCCTTGGCGGCCAGCATCGCCTGGGGCGCCGAGAAGCACAGGGTGACGTTGGTCTGGATGCCTTCGAGGGCGAATTGCCGGGTGGCGACCAATCCCTCCGGGGTCAGGGGCAGCTTGACCACCACATTGGCGGCGACGGCGGCCAGCCTGCGCCCCTCCGCCAGCATGCCCTGCACGTCCGTCGCCGCCACCTCGGCGCTGACGGCCCCCTCGACGAGGCCGCAAATCTCAGCGATGACCTCCACCATGGGCCGGCCCGACTTGGCGATCAGCGTGGGATTGGTGGTGACGCCGTCGACGAGGCCGGTGGCCGCCAGGGTCCTGAGGACCGCGGTGTCGGTGGTATCGAGGAAAAGCTGCATGGGAAAGGTCCGGACCTTGGGGGCGGCGAGCGTTCTAGCTGGGCTACAACGCGATAGCCACGGGTCCGTTTCAGCCGCCGGCCGGGCCCGGAGCGGGGCCGGGACCCGCCCATGAGCCGCATCGCCCAGGTCCTGCTGCCCCTGCCCCTGCCGGAGGCGTTCGACTACGCCGAGCCGGAGGGCATGGCCCTGGTCCCCGGCGACCTGGTGGCCGTGCCGCTCGGGCCGCGCCGGATGGGCGGGGTGGTGGTGGGCGTGCGCGACGGCGCGGGACACAACCGGGCGCTCAAGGCGGTGATCGGCCGGCTGGACGAGGCCCCCCTGCCGCCGGGCGCCCTGGCCTTCATCGAATGGGCCGCCCGCTACAGCGTCGACGCCCCCGGCGCGCC